>JAWWDH010000146.1:0-7990 GCA_033720015.1 Pseudomonas sp. | reverse complement strand
GACAGCGGCGTGCTCGCGCTGTCTATCGCCAGCACGGATCATCCGTTGCAGGCGTTGGCCGAGGACTACGTCAGCCGCGTGCTGACCAAGCTCGATTACGTAGGCGTGCTGGCTTTCGAGTTCTTCGAAGTCGACGGCGGCCTGAAAGCCAACGAAATCGCCCCGCGCGTGCACAACTCCGGGCACTGGACCATCGAAGGCGCCGAGTGCAGCCAGTTCGAGAATCATCTGCGTGCCGTTGCTGGCCTGCCGCTGGGCTCGACGGCCAAGATCGGCGAGAGCGCCATGCTCAACTTCCTCGGTGTGGTGCCGCCGGTCGAGCAAGTCATCGCCATCGATGACTGCCGCCTGCATCACTACGGCAAGGCCTTCAAGGCTGGGCGCAAGGTTGGCCACGCCACCCTACGCTGCGCCGATCGCGCCACGCTGGACAAGCAAATTGCCGTCGTCGAAGCGCTGATCGCCAAGAGCTGACCACAGCCTGACGCCGCCCTTGTGGCGGCGTCAGATTGAACCTTGCCGCGCGATGACCATCTGATTGCCTAACGCCACTATGGCTGACCCGCAACTGACCTGGAGCAATTCGCCATGAGCATTATCGGCATCATCTTTATCGGCCTGATCGTCGGCCTGATCGCCCGCTTTCTCAAGCCCGGCAACGACGGTATGGGCTGGATCATGACCATTCTGCTGGGTGTCTGCGGCTCAATCGCCGCGACCTACGGTGGCCAGGCGTTGGGTATTTATAAGATGGGCGAGTCTGCCGGTTTTATTGGCGCTGTAGTGGGGGCTGTGGTGTTGCTGGTTATTTATGCCGCCGTGAAAAAGGATTGAAGGTCTCCTACCTGATCCACAGATGAGCTTGCCGATGCGTTATCTGCTGCTACCGCTGTTGTTATTGAGCTGTCTGGCCTGCGCCGAGCTGCCGGAAACCGACTGGTTGGAGCTGATGCCGCCGCAAGACCGGGCGGCCTTGGAAGCCATGCCGGAAATCGACCATCAGGGGGCGGAACAAGACAGCGAGTTCTATAGCCCGGGCGGCCTCAAACAGCAGGCCAAGAACCTGCCAGCGGTGATGTATTCAACCAACACCGTTGCCGCCCTGGATGGCAAAGCGCTGCGCCTTGGCGGCTACCCCGTGCCGCTGGAAACCGACAGCCAGGGGCGAAGCACGCTGTTCTTCCTGGTGCCCTACCCAGGCGCCTGCATCCATGTCCCGCCACCGCCGCCGAACCAGCTGGTGCTGGTACGTTATCCCCAAGGCATCGAACTCGAAGACATCTACGCGCCGCTATGGGTCAGCGGCACTCTGCAGATCGAGCAGGTCAACAACGAGCTGGCGGATGCGGCCTATGCGCTGGAGGCGGGTGAGGTGCGAGCGGTGCAGGAAGAGGATTTGTAGACCAGCCGCTATAGCGGCTGGCTGCTGATGGTGACGCTCAACTGACGCTGTTCACCCGCCGCCAGCAGGCAGACATCGTCCATCACGTTGGCATGTTCGATACACAGCATGCCCTGCCAGGCATCTCTGCTGAATTGTGAGAGGCGTTGGGCCTTGTCGATCCAGGGGTTCCACAGCACGGCCGATTTTGAGCCGCTGCTGTGCAGCTGAATGCGCCGCTGCCAGGTGCGATCGAGGATGCTCAGTTGCGCTGGAGTGTCCAGGTAGATGCGGTCGGTCTCGCCGCTGAAATTCAACGCGCCGTGCTGTTGGCGAGTTTGCCAGTCTTCCAGGGTTTCGAGGTAACGACAGCCATGCAGACCTTCGACACTGACGTGGCGAATGTCGCTGACGGCAAAGTAGCTGTGCAGCGCCTGGCTGATTGCCAGCGGCGTACCGCCCAAGTTGTGGCTACTGAGCTCTACATGCAGGCGACCATCCAGACGAATACGCAGGCGCAGTTCGGCGGCATGTGGCCAGTCGGTTAGCGGCTGATTGCGCGTGTTGAAGGCAAAGTCCAGGCAGATGCCATGCTCCTGGCTGTCGATGCCCTGCAGTTGCCAATCAATGCTCCGTACCAGGCCATGGGCGGGGGCCGTGGTAGGTTGCGTGTGCATGTCTTGCACGGCCTGTGGGTTGCGTTGCAGGTTGCCGAACCACGGCCAGCACACCGGCACGCCGCCACGTACGCCTTGGCCGCGGCGGTAGGCAGCTTGCTCGCTGAGCCAGATCAGCGGAGGCTGACCATCCTCCTGGTAGCTGAGAATCTGCGCGCCTTGCTGGCTGATCAGCAGCTCGCTGGCCCCATAGCGCACGCGCCAGCAGGTCAGTTCGTCCAGTTCAAGGCGTTCAACATGGGATCTGGCCATCGGCGTACTCGTTGGTGAAGTTAAAGAAGGCTATTGGAGCCCAGCTTACCCGCAGAAAGCAAAACGCCCGTCAGCGACGGGCGTTTTGTTGTGAGCGCAATGTTACTTACCGTAGATCTGTTCCGGCAGCCAGGTGATTAGCCCAGGGAACTGGTAGGCAATCACCAGCAAAAAGATCTGGATCAGGATAAACGGCAGCACACCCTTATAGATGGTGCTGGTGGGTACCGAGGCCGGGGTGACGCCGCGCAGGTAGAACAGCGCGAAGCCGAATGGCGGGGTGAGGAACGAGGTCTGCAGGTTCAGCGCAATCATCACGCCGAGCCAGACCGGGTCCAGGCCCATGGCCAGCAGTACCGGGCCGACAATCGGCACCACCACGAAGGTGATCTCGATAAAGTCGAGGATAAAACCGAGCAGGAAGATCACCACCATTACCAGGAAGAACGCGCCGAGTACGCCGCCGGGTAACTGGGCGAACACGTCCTCGATCATCGCCTCGCCGCCGAAGCCGCGGAATACCAGAGAGAATAGCGATGCACCGATCAGGATCATAAAGACCATGGCGCTGATTTCGGTGGTGCCAGAGGCCACTTCACGCAATTGGCCGAAGTTCAGCTTGCCCTTGCAGAAGGCCAATACCATGGCGCCCAGAGCACCGAGCGCGGCGGCTTCGGTCGGGGTGGCGTAGCCGGCGAGAATCGAGCCGAGCACCGCGCCGATCAACAGCAGCGGCGGCACTAGGGCGTTGATCAGCTTGCCCCACTCAATCGGTCCGAGCTCTTCCTGCGGCAATGCCGGCAGCTTCTTCGGCTGCAAAATTGCCACGGCGATGATGTAGAGAATGTACATGCCGACCAGCAGCAAGCCGGGGATTAGCGCACCGACGAACAGGTCGCCCACCGAAACGGTTTTCGGCGAGAAGATGCCCATCTTCAGCTGCGCCTGAGAGTAGGCGCTGGACATCACATCACCCAGCAGCACCAAGACAATGGACGGCGGAATGATCTGCCCCAAGGTGCCGGTGGCGGCCAGGGTGCCGGTGGAAATCGCCGGGTCATAACCGCGCCGCAGCATGGTTGGCAGGGCCAGCAAGCCCATGGTCACCACAGTGGCGCCGACAATCCCGGTAGAGGCGGCGAGTAGCGCACCGACCACACACACGGAAATCGCCAAACCGCCCCGCAGGGTGCCGAATAGCCGTGACATGGACTCCAGCAGGTCCTCGGCGACCCGGGACTTCTCCAGCATCACCCCCATAAACACGAACAGCGGCACCGCCAGCATGGTCTGGTTGTTCATGATGCCAAACAGGCGGTTGGGCAGGGCGCTCAGGTAGCTGCCATCAAAGGTGCCCGTGAGGATGCCGATGCCGGCAAACAACAGCGACACGCCACCCAGGGTGAAGGCCACCGGGTAGCCAGCCATCAGGGCCGCACAGATGCTGATAAACAGCAGGATCGCCATTAACTCAACCATGCTTCACCTCCACGGCTGGCAGACGGCCGCTGAGGATGTTGGCGAATTTGATCAAGTCGGAGATTCCTTGCAGGACCAGGCTGAAGACCAGCACCAAGATGATGCTTTTTTGCAGGTAGACGAATTTAAGGCCGCCTGACTCGCTGGAACCTTCCAGGGTCGCCCAGGAGTTGCCGACGTAATCCCAGCTGGCCCAGCCGAGAAACAGGCAGACCGGCAGGAGAAAAAGTAGGGTGCCCAGGCTGTCGACCAAGGCTTTACGACGGGGGCTGAATTTTTGGTAGAAAATGTCGACACGCACATGGCCGTTGCGCTGCAACACCCAGGCGCTAGCACCCATGAACACCAGGGCATGAGCGTATAGAACGGCTTCCTGCAAGGCGGTCGCGCCGATACCAAAACCGTAACGCAGCACCACCACGATGGCGGTGCCGATCACCAGAAACAGGGTCAGCCAGGCGCAGGCTTTACCTAAGTTGCTATTAAATGAGTCGATCAGATGAGCAAGGCCGAGCAGCAGGGGAGGTTTTTCGGACATCATAAGTCCTTATGGTTATGAGCTTTGAGAGCAGGCAGGCCGGCGATTCTATGCAGGCCAGGGTATGTGCGGCAATGGCATTACAACTTTAGTCGTATCCGCTAGGCTTGAGAGTCACTTAGCTCTATTTTAGTCAAGCGCGGTGGGTCCGCAGTGATCCTGTGGTCAGACCAATACAACAATAAAGGAGCATTGCATGAAACGTCGTCAAATTCTCGCAGCAGCAGGCGTCGGCCTTGCGGCCACGGCCCTGGCCGGCTGCAAGCAAGAAGCTGAAACCGCTGGTAAGCCCCAAGAAGGCGCGAGCGCTGAAACCTTTAACTGGAAAATGGTCACTTCCTGGCCGAAAAACTTCCCCGGCGTAGGTGTCGGCGCCGAGCGTTTCGCCACGCTGGTGGAAGAAATGAGTAATGGCCGTTTAAAGGTCAAAGTCTATGCCGCGGGTGAGCTGGTGCCGGCATTGGAAGTGTTCGATGCGGTGAGCCGCGGTACGGCCGAGATGGGCCATGGCGCGCCTTACTACTGGAAAGGCAAGGTCCCTGCCGCGCAGTTCTTCTGCGCCCTGCCATTTGGTCCGAATGCCCAGGAAATGAACGCCTGGCTGCACAAGGGCGGCGGCATGCAGCTGTGGGAAGAAACCTACAAACCCTTCGGCGTGCTGCCGATAGCCTGCGGCGCAACCGGTGTGCAGACCGCAGGTTGGTTCAACAAGGAAATCAACGGCGTTGAAGACTTCAACGGTCTGAAGATGCGTACACCCGGCCTGGGCGGCGAAGTGCTGACCAAGATGGGCGGTACCGTGGTCAACATGCCGGCGGGTGAAATCTTTACCGCGCTGCAAACCGGCGCCATCGATGCCACTGAGTGGATCGGGCCTTACAACGACCAGGCGCTGGGCCTGCACAAGGCGGCCAAGTACTACTACACCCCAGGCTGGCAAGAGCCGAACGTGACCTTTGAACTGGATATCAACATCAAGGCCTGGGAAACCTTGCCGGCTGACTTGCAGGCGATCGTTCGCGCGGCCGCCCGTGATGTGAACGCCGACATGCTCGACGACTACAACGCCAAAAACATGGAGGCGCTGGAGCAGCTCAAGGCTGAGGGCGTAGACGTTCGCCGTCTGCCGGACGAGGTGTTGGCCAAACTCAAGGTCGTGGCCGCCGAAGTGGTCGATGCCAGCGCTGCTGCCGATCCGGTGGCGAGCAAAGTGTGGGCGCAGCAGAAGGCTTATTTGCAGCGGCTGTATGACTACGCCGAGCTGAACGAGAAGGATATTTACAACATTCGTGGCTAACGCTTGGTGCACAGCAAAACGCCGGCTTTAGGGCCGGCGTTTTCGTTTCGGTAGCGGCGGTTAGCGCCGCGCGGGTACCGAGCGGGTGCGGCCGCTGCCATCGATGGCGACAAACACGAACACCGCCTCGGTGACCTTGCGCCATTCGCTGGACAGCGGGTCATCGCTCCACACTTCGACCAGCATCTGGATTGAGCTACGGCCCACTTCCACGGTCTGCGTATAGAAGGACAGCTGTGCGCCCACCGCCACCGGCACGAGGAAGGCCATGCGATCGATGGCGACGGTGGCCACCCGGCCGCCGGCTACTTTGCTGGCCATGGCGGTGCCTGCCAGGTCCATTTGCGAGACCAGCCAGCCGCCGTAAATATCGCCAAAACCGTTGGTTTCACGCGGCAGCGCGGTGATCTGCAAAGCCAGGTCGCCTTGCGGGATGGGGTCTTCCTGTTCTAAATCGTGCATCGGATAGGCTCGCGGCGCGGTTATTTTTATTGGCGCGTTGCGGGGCACAGCGTTGGCCGCGAGGCAGGCTCTACGGCTATCGCGGGTACACCCGGCAGGCCCGCGGGAATGCGGGCGCAGCGAGTATAACGACTCGGCAGTCGCAGGGCGACCATAGCGCTTTAGCAGCGGGTGCCCGGTCTATTGATCGCGGCAGGTAAAACATCGGTGGCATTCATCTAACTGTCATATTGATTACATACAGTCGTCATGCGGCCTGCAGATACTTGGCCCCGTTCAATCCAACACTGGTTTTTCAGGAGTAAGGCATGAAACTTAAGCGTTTGATGGCGGCCATGACATTTGTCGCCGCTGGCGTGGCTACCGCCACTGCGGTTGCTGCTGTCGACCCGGCTCTGCCGAGCTACACCAAGACTTCTGGCGTATCGGGCAACCTGTCCAGCGTGGGTTCCGACTCCTTGGCCAACCTGATGACGCTGTGGGCTGAAGAGTTCAAAAAAGAATACCCGAACGTCAACATCCAGATTCAGGCCGCTGGTTCTTCTACCGCGCCACCAGCCCTGACTGAAGGCACTGCCAGCATGGGCCCGATGAGCCGTGCGATGAAGGATGCCGAAATTCAGGCGTTCGAAGAAAAATACGGCTACAAGCCGACTGCCGTACCGGTGGCCATCGATGCCCTGGCGGTGTTCGTGCACAAGGACAACCCAATCAAGAGCCTGGATATCGCTCAGGTTGATGCGATTTTCTCCAGCACTCGCCTGTGTGGCGGCGCGACCGACATCAAGACCTGGGGCGATCTGGGCTTGACCGGCGAGTGGGCGGCCAAGCCGATCCAGTTGTTCGGGCGTAACTCGGTATCCGGCACCTACGGCTACTTCAAAGAAGAAGCCCTGTGCAAAGGCGACTACAAGGCCAACGTCAACGAGCAGCCGGGTTCGGCTTCCGTGGTGCAGTCGATCTCCAGCACCCTGAATGCCATTGGTTACTCGGGCATCGGTTACAAGACCTCCAGCGTGAAGACCGTGCCGTTGTCGAAGAAAGGCGGCGAAGCCTTTGACGCCAACGAAGAAAACGCCCTGGCGGGCAAGTTCCCACTGGCGCGTTTCTTCTACGTCTACGTCAACAAGGCGCCGAACAAGCCGCTGAGTCCGCTGGACGCCGAGTTCGTCAAGCTGGTGCTGTCCAAGCAAGGCCAGGAGGTTGTGGTGAAAGACGGCTACATCCCGCTGCCAAGCAAAGTGGTCGAGAAAACCATCAAGGAACTGGGTCTGTAAGGACCGCCTGACTGGTTTTATTACCCAGTAAGTCGCACGCCCGCCTTCGTTTACGAGAGGCGGGCGTTGCTTTGTCAAAGCGCTGTAACTTTTCTGTCATATGCGGCGGTTAGAGTTAGCCACTCGAATAGCGACAGAACTCACTATGGCGCGCTCATGGCTGCGCAGAGACGCTCTTACCTATGAATGACTTGGCTAGTGAAACCATGACCGCCACATCCAAATCCCTCGGGCTGGACTTCAACACCCCGGCCCTGCAGCGCAAGCGCCGCTTGCGTGCACTCAAAGACCGTATGGCCCGCTGGGCGGTATCGATTGGCGGTATGGCTGTACTGGGCGCCATCACCCTGATCTTCTTCTATCTGGCCTATGTGGTGCTGCCGATGTTTCAAGGCGCCAGCATCGAGAGCCGTGAGCCGGTGCAGGCGGCCTGGCTGAGTGACGCCGCCGCGCCTCTGTTGCTGACCCTGGAAGAGCAGAATCGGGTAGCCATGCGCCTAGATCAGAATGCCCAGGTGCAATTCTTCGATGCCAAGAGCATGCGCGCGCTGAGCACTGTGCAGCTGCCGTTGCCAGCGGACACGCAGATTGTTTCGGTCGCTCAGGATCAGCCGGGCAGCAACCGTG
>JAWWDH010000145.1:0-8010 GCA_033720015.1 Pseudomonas sp. | reverse complement strand
GTCGACGTCGTTGAAGGCGGCGACAAAATCATTCTTGATCAGTCGGCGGATCTTTTGTGCCTTCAGGTAGTAAGCGTCGTAGTAGCCGGCGGACAGCGCGTAGGTGCCGACCATGATCCGCCGCTTCACTTCCGCGCCGAAGCCTTCACCGCGCGAGCGCTTGTACAGGTCTTCGAGGTTGACCGGGTTTTCGCAGCGGTAGCCAAAACGCACACCGTCAAAGCGCGACAGGTTGCTGCTGGCTTCGGCTGGGGCGATCACGTAGTAGGCCGGGATAGCGTGCTGCATGTTCGGCAGGCTGATTTCTTTAACCGTGGCACCGAGCTTTTTCAGCTCCTCGACTACGGCCATGACTTTCTCGCCGATGCGCGCATCCAGGCCCGCACCGAAGTATTCCTTAGGCAAGCCGATACGCAGGCCGCTCAGGGGCTGGGCAAGGGCGGCCAGGTAATCGTCGACCGGCTGGTCAACGCTGGTGCTGTCCTTGGCGTCGAAACCGGCCATGGCCTGCAGCATCAGGGCGCAGTCTTCAGCGCTGCGCGCCAGTGGGCCGCCTTGGTCGAGGCTGGAGGCGTAGGCAATCATGCCCCAGCGCGAGACGCGGCCGTAGGTCGGCTTGATCCCTGTGAGGTTGGTCAGCGCCGCCGGCTGGCGAATCGAGCCGCCGGTGTCGGTGCCGGTCGCCGCTGGCAGCAGGCGCGCCGCAACGGCGGCGGCCGAACCGCCGGAGGAGCCGCCCGGCACGCGAGTCAGGTCCCAGGGGTTTTTTACCGCGCCGTAGTGGCTGGACTCGTTGGCCGAGCCCATGGCGAACTCGTCCATGTTCAGCTTGCCCAGGGTCACCGTGCCGGCGCTGGCGAGCTTGTCGACCACGGTGGCGTTGTACGGGGCTTTAAAGCCAGTGAGGATCTTCGAGGCGCAGCTGGTCAGTACGTCTTGGGTGCAGAACAGGTCCTTGTGGCCGATTGGCGCGCCCAGCAGTGCGCCGTTCTCGCCGGCGGCGCGGCGGGCGTCGGCGGCCTTGGCCTGGTTCAGCGCCAGTTCCTCGGTCACGGTGATAAAGCTGTTGAGCTGCGGGTCGAGCTGCTGAATGCGCGCCAGCAGGCTGCGGGTCAGTTCTTCGGATGAAAATTGCTTGTCGGCGAGTCCGCGGGCGATCTCGGCCAGAGTCAGTTGATGCATGGCTAGGCGTTTCCCTTACTCGATGACTTTCGGAACCAGGTACAGGCCGTTTTCGACGGCCGGGGCGATGGCCTGATAGGCCTCGCGCTGGTTGCGTTCGGTGACCTGATCGGCACGCAGGCGCTGAGTGGCTTCCAGCGGGTGAGCCAGCGGCTCGATGCCGTCAGTAGCAACGGCCTGCATCTGATCGATCAGGCCGAGAATGTTGTTAAGGGTCTCGGTGGTTCCCGGGATATCGGCTTCATTCAGGCCCAGTCGAGCCAAATGAGCGATTTTCTCCACGTCGGAGCGTTCAAGCGCCATCAGGTTTCTCCCTATATAAGGCTGCGCAGTGCTGGCCGCCTTTGGAAATGTGAACGGGTTACCATGCACAGGTGCGCAGGGAACAGATAGTGACAGGTGGTGGTCAAAGGCCGCGATGATGGGCCGTAATGCCCTGAAAAACCGGCAATCTAACATATTGGTGCCTTGCTCAAAATCCCTGCCGTTGTTAGAGTTTGCCGCACTTTTTTACCCACGCGTTGCCTAGGGTCCCTATCCCATGTTCAAAAAACTGCGTGGCATGTTTTCCAGCGATCTTTCTATTGACCTGGGCACTGCCAATACCCTTATTTATGTCCGCGAGCGCGGCATCGTTCTGAACGAGCCGTCGGTCGTCGCTATTCGTACCCACGGTAACCAGAAAAGCGTGGTGGCGGTCGGTACTGAAGCCAAGCGCATGCTCGGCCGTACGCCTGGCAACATCGCTGCCATTCGTCCGATGAAGGACGGTGTGATCGCCGATTTCAGCGTTTGCGAAAAAATGCTGCAGTACTTCATCAACAAGGTTCACGAAAACAGCTTCCTGCAGCCGTCGCCGCGCGTGTTGATCTGCGTGCCGTGCAAATCCACTCAGGTGGAGCGTCGTGCCATTCGTGAGTCGGCCCTCGGTGCCGGTGCGCGTGAAGTGTTTCTGATCGAAGAGCCGATGGCCGCTGCCATTGGTGCCGGCCTGCCGGTTGAAGAGGCCCGTGGTTCGATGGTCGTCGATATCGGTGGTGGTACCACTGAAATCGCGTTGATCTCCTTGAATGGTGTGGTTTACGCCGAATCCGTACGGGTGGGTGGCGACCGTTTCGACGAAGCCATCATCACCTATGTGCGCCGTAACTATGGCTCGCTGATCGGTGAATCCACCGCTGAGCGGATCAAGCAGGAAATCGGCACCGCCTACGCCGGTGGTGAGCTGCGCGAAGTTGACGTGCGCGGGCGTAACCTGGCCGAAGGTGTGCCGCGCAGCTTTACCCTGAACTCCAATGAAGTGCTCGAAGCGCTGCAAGAGTCCCTGGCGACCATCGTCCAGGCGGTCAAAAGCGCGCTGGAGCAGTCGCCGCCAGAGCTGGCGTCTGATATCGCCGAGCGTGGCCTGGTGCTGACCGGTGGTGGCGCGCTGCTGCGTGATCTGGACAAGCTATTGGCACAGGAAACCGGTCTGCCGGTTATCGTCGCCGAAGACCCGCTGACCTGTGTCGCGCGCGGTGGTGGCAAGGCGCTGGAAATGATGGACCGCCACACCATGGACCTGCTGTCCTCGGAGTAAGGTGGTCGGTTAAACGTCCCGTGCAGCTAACACATGTGCTGCGCGCGGCGACCTTTCCTATTGAACCTAAGCTGCAACCGGGTATCTTCCCGCTTGCAGCTTTTGTTTGCTGCCTGATGCCGTGAGGAGCTGCCGATTAAACCGCTATTTGCCAAAGGACCTTCGCTGGGTGTGCGCCTGTTGGTGTTCACCGTGCTGTCGACTGCGCTGATGGTGGTCGATGCGCGTTTTGCCTGGCTGCAGCCGATGCGTACGCAACTGGGCTTGATTGTTGAACCGGTGTATTGGGTTGGGCGCTTGCCGGTGCAGTTGTGGGAAGGCGCGACGCAGGAACTGAGTACGCGCAGTGAATTGGCGGCCGAGAACGAAAAGCTCAAAGCCGAGCATCTGATCATGCAGCGCCGCCTGCAAAAGCTAGCGGCCTTGACCGAGCAGAACGTGCGCCTGCGCGAGCTGCTCAACTCGGCCGCGCTGGTCGATGATGAAGTGTTGGCCACCGAGCTGATTGGCATCGACCCTAACCCCTTTACCCACCGTATCCTGATCGACAAAGGCGAGAAGGATGGCGTGATTCTGGGGCAGCCGGTGCTGGATGCGCGCGGCCTGATGGGGCAGGTGGTCGAGGTAATGCCCTACACCTCGCGCGTGTTGTTGCTGACCGATACCACCCACAGCATTCCCGTGCAGGTTAATCGCAATGGCTTACGCGCTATTGCCAGCGGCACCGGTAACCCGGAGCGTCTGGAGCTGCGCCATGTGGCCGATACGGCGGATATCAAGGAGGGTGATCTGCTGGTCAGCTCCGGTATGGGCCAGCGTTTCCCGGCCGGTTATCCAGTGGCGATGGTCAGTGAAGTGATTCATGACTCCGGTCAGCCCTTTGCGATTGTGCGGGCGGTGCCTACGGCGACGCTGAACCGCAGCCGCTACATGCTGCTGGTGTTTACCGATCCGCGTTCGGCGGAGCAGCGCGCTACCGAATCGGCGCAGGCGCAGGAAGCCCTGGACCGTGAAATTCAGCAGCAGGCACACCCTGCGCAGCCTGCAGAAAACGCACCTGCGGCTCCCGCTAATCCGCCGGAGGCAGTGCAATAATGGTCATGCGTTCACATAACACCTGGGTCATCTGGCTGACGTTCGCCCTGGCGCTGCTGCTCAGTGTGTCGAGCATGCCGCAGTTCATGGAGCTGGGGCGGCCGCTGTGGCTGGGGCTGTTTTTGACCTATTGGGTGCTGGCGTTGCCGCATCGCGTGGGCATGACCACCGCCTGGGGCATTGGCTTGTTGGCGGATGTGCTGAATGGCAGCCTGTTCGGCCAGAATGCGTTGATTCTGACCCTGATTACCTTTCTGGTGCTGACCCTGCATCAGCGCTTGCGCATGTTCCCCATGTGGCAGCAAAGCACCGTATTGTTGGTGGTATTCGGCCTGGCGCAGTTGGTGCAGCTGTGGCTGAACGCCCTGACCGGCAGTCGCCCGCCCACCCTGGCGTTTGTCTTGCCGGCGCTGGTCAGCGCTTTGCTCTGGCCTTGGGTCAGTATGCTACTGCGCGGTCTGCATCGACGCCTGGGCGTCAATTAAGCAAGGCCGCTGGGCCTTGCGTTTATCTGACAGGGAGAAGTCTGCATGGCCACCCTCTATCTCGCCTCCGGCTCGCCACGTCGTCGTGAACTGTTGGCGCAAATTGCCGTGCCCTTTCTCACGCAAATTGCTCCGGTTGATGAAAATACATTGCCAGATGAGTTGCCAGTCGCCTATGTAGAGCGTCTGGCACGTGCGAAAGGGCAGGCCGGGCTGGCCGCCTTAGCCGATACTCGGGATGCTGTTGTACTCGGTGCCGATACGGCGGTGGTGCTCGATGGGCGGATTCTCGGTAAGCCCGTCGACCGTGACGAGGCACTGGCGACCCTTGGCGCGTTGTCCGGGCGCAGCCATGAAGTGCTGACGGCGGTGGCGCTGGTCAGTGCTGAGCGGGTGGTGTCGCGGGTGGTCACCAGCCAGGTGACGTTCCGCCCGTTGAGCCGGGCTGAAATCGAAGCGTATTGGGCCAGCGGCGAGCCGCAGGACAAAGCCGGGTGTTACGGTATTCAAGGCTTGGCGGCGGTGTTTGTCAGCCAGCTGCAAGGCAGTTATTCGGCGGTGGTGGGTTTGCCGCTGTGTGAAACTGCTGCATTACTCGCAGAATTTGCTATTCCGTGCTGGCAGTCACTGCCAGATCACAGTCAATAGGTTGCGGGTCGCGGGTGAGTGACCGCCTTTGTCGGCGCAGACCCTGGGCTTTCAGCTTTATCTCAGAAGAGATGAGCGCATGAGTGAAGAGATCCTGATCAACATCACGCCGATGGAGTCGCGCGTGGCGGTGGTGGAAAACGGTGTGCTGCAGGAAGTGCACGTCGAACGCACGCAAAAGCGTGGCATCGTTGGCAATATCTACAAAGGCAAGGTGGTGCGGGTGCTGCCGGGCATGCAAGCGGCCTTTATCGATATTGGCCTGGAGCGTGCGGCGTTTATTCATGCGGCGGAAATTTCCAGCCGTGAAGGCTCGGCCGTGGAGAGCATCAGTGCGCTGGTGCATGAAGGTCAGAGCTTGGTCGTGCAGGTCACCAAAGACCCGATTGGCAGCAAGGGCGCGCGCCTGACTACGCAGCTGTCGATTCCTTCGCGTTATCTGGTGTACATGCCGCGCACTGCGCATGTCGGTATCTCGCTGAAAATCGAGGATGAAGCCGAGCGTGAGCGCCTCAAGCAGGTGGTGACCGATTGTGTGGCGGCCGAAGGTATCGAAGAGGCCGGTGGTTTCATCCTGCGTACCGCTGCCGATGGTGCCGGTGCCGATGAGATCCTCGCGGACATTCGTTACCTGCGCCGCCTGTGGGGGCAAATCGCCACGCAGATGAAGGTCGGCCCAACGCCGCTGGTGATCTATGAGGATCTCAGCCTGGCGCTGCGTACCCTGCGTGACCTGGTCAACCCGAAGATCGAGAAAATCCGCGTCGACTCGCGTGAGACCTTCCAGAAAATCACCCAGTTCGTGGCTGAGCTAATGCCGGAAGTGGCTGACCGCCTGGAGCACTACCCCGGCGAGCGGCCGATTTTTGACCTGTATGGCGTCGAAGATGAAGTGCAGAAGGCTCTGGAGCGTAAGGTGCCGCTCAAATCGGGCGGTTACCTGATCATCGACCCAGCTGAGGCGATGAGCACCATCGACGTCAACACCGGCGCCTTCGTCGGTCACCGGACGTTGGAGGAAACCATCTTCAAGACCAACCTGGAAGCCGCCACGGCGATTGCCCGGCAGCTGCGCCTGCGCAACCTCGGTGGGATCATCATCATCGACTTCATCGACATGGAAGATGAAGAGCACCAGCGTCAGGTGCTGCGCACTTTGGAGAAGCAGCTGGAGCGTGACCACGCCAAGACCAATATCATCGGTATCACCGAGCTGGGCCTGGTGCAGATGACCCGCAAGCGCACCCGCGAAAGCCTTGAGCAGGTGCTGTGCGAGCCATGCAGTTGCTGCCAGGGCCGCGGCAAGATGAAGACGGCGGAAACCACCTGCTACGAAATCTTCCGCGAGATTCTGCGCGAGGCGCGTGCCTATCAGCCGGAAGGTTATCGGGTGTTGGCCAATCAGAAAGTGGTCGACCGTCTACTCGATGAAGAGTCGGGTAATGTCGCCGATCTCGAGGCTTTTATCGGCCGCACCATCAAGTTTCAGGTTGAGACCATGTACTCCCAGGAGCAATACGATGTGGTGTTGCTCTGATATGCGTTTTTTCCAGCCGAGTGTGAGCTGAATGGAGGCATTGGCGCGTGGGCTTTCCCTGCTGCTGCGAACAGCATTGGGGCTTTGCGCCTTTGCGCTGGTGCTCGCCGCCCTGTATGTCAGCCTCGGCCGCGAGTTGGTGCCGCTGGTCGCCGAATACCGCCTAGAGGCTGAAGACAAAGCCCGCGAAGCGCTGGCCATGCCGGTGCAGATCGGCGCGCTGGAAGGCCTTTGGCAAGGCTTCTCGCCGCTGCTGACGGCCCACGATGTGGCGATTGGCGAGGGGCCTGGCGCATTGCAGCTGGATCAAGTACGGGTGGTGCCCGATGTACTGGCCAGCCTGTTGGCGCGACAGCTGCGGATTGCCCGGCTTGAGTTGGATGGTGTGCAGCTGGTGGTGGCGCAGGGCGAAGACGGTCGTTGGTCACTCAAGGGCTTGCCGCAACGCGGCGAGTCGGCACCGCTGGACCTGGCTCAGTTGCTGGCGCAGTCGCAGGCGGTCAAGCGACTGTCGCTGTCTAACAGCCAGGTGACCGTGCAGGCATACGATCAGCCAGTGCGCACGCTGACTTACGTCAATCTCACCTTGCGCAACGGCAGCACGCGCCAGCGTCTGGATGGTCGGCTGTTGTTGCCGGACGGTCAGCCGCTGGCGCTGCAGTTACGTACGCGCCTGCGTGCCGAGCGTTGGCAGGAGGTCGAAGCCGACCTGTACCTGAGCCTGCCACAGAGCGATTGGGCGGCCTGGGTACCGGCGAGCCTGCTGGCGCAATGGCAGCTTGAGCAGTTGCAGCTGGGCGGTGAGGTCTGGCTGCGCTGGGCCAAGGGTGGCGTGCAGCGTGCCGTTAGCCGCCTGCATGTGCCGCAGTTCAAGGCGGGCTATGCCAAGCGCGAGCCGGTTGCATTAAGCAACCTGGCGCTGAACGCCTATTTCACCCGCACCGGTTTGGGTTTCAAGCTGCTGTTGGATGATCTGGCGTTCAGCCGTGGTGATCAGCGTTGGGGCGAAGTCCGCCTGGCGTTGACCCAGCAGGCGGAAAGTAGCGAGGTACAGGAACAATGGCTGCTCAGCGTCGATCAGCTCGATGTGGCACCGCTACAACCGCTGGTGGCGGCGCTTGCGCCCTTGCCGGATAACGCGCTGGCGTTGCTCGAGCAGCTCAAGCCGCAGGGCACGCTGCAGAATATCCAACTCGACTACCGGCCGCGGTTGAGCGACAGCAAGCGCTTGCAGTTCTCCGCCAACTTGGAGCAAGTAGGCTTTGCGGCGTGGCACGGCTCGCCGGCTGCGGAAAATGTCAGTGGCAGCATCAGTGGTGACTTGGGTCAGGGTGAGCTGCGCCTCGATAGCGAAGATTTCTCCCTGCATTTTGATACGTTGTTCCCCGCGCCCTGGCGCTACAAAACCGCCAATGCCCTGCTGACCTGGCAGATTGATGAACAGGCCTTCACCCTGCGCAGCCCGTACTTGCAAGTGGTTGGCG
>JAWWDH010000144.1:0-8011 GCA_033720015.1 Pseudomonas sp. | reverse complement strand
TATTCCTTGCGAGGACACGCAGATGAGCTTGAGCTTTTCCGGCCGGGTTGCCCTGGTCACTGGTGGTGCTGCTGGTATTGGTCGTGCTACCGCATTGGCGTTCGCCAATGAAGGCCTGCAAGTGGTTGTGTCTGATGTCGATGTGGCAGGCGGCGAGGGTACGGTCGCGCTGATCCGTGAGGCAGGTGGCGAGGCGCTGTTCGTGCGCTGTGACGTGACCCGCGATGCTGAGGTTAAGGTGCTGATGGAACGTACGCTGGGGGCTTATGGCCGCCTGGATTACGCCTTCAACAATGCCGGCATCGAGATCGAGAAGGGCAAGCTGGCCGAAGGCAGTGAGAGCGAATTCGATGCGATCATGGGCGTTAACGTCAAAGGCGTGTGGCTGTGCATGAAGCACCAGATTCCACTGCTGCTGGCACAGGGCGGTGGTGCCATCGTCAACACGGCGTCGGTGGCCGGCCTTGGCGCTGCGCCGAAGATGAGCATCTACTCGGCGTCCAAGCATGCCGTTATTGGCCTGACCAAATCCGCTGCGATTGAGTACGCGAAGAAAAAAGTACGGGTTAACGCCGTTTGCCCGGCGGTGATTGACACCGCGATGTTCCGCCGCGCCTATGAGGCCGACCCGAAAAAGGGCGAGTTTGCGGCAGCCATGCATCCAGTCGGGCGTATCGGTAAGGTCGAGGAGATCGCGACCGCCGTGCTGTACCTGTGCTGCGATAACGCGGCGTTCACCACTGGCCACGCGTTGGCCGTGGATGGCGGTGCAACGGCGATCTGATTTGCCGGTGCAGGCAGAAAAAAGCCGGTCAGTTGACCGGCTTTTTGTTAACGCGGTGTTAGTGCAGCGGTAATTCAAAGCCTTCAAACAGTTCTTCCAGCTCGACCTTGTTGTGGCACTGCACGGCTTTGGCCATGACGTCGCGGGTCAGGTGCGGGGCGAATTTTTCGATAAAGTCGCACATGAAACCCCGCAGGAAGGTGCCACGGCGGAAGCCGATTTTGGTCACGCTGGATTCGAAGAGATCGCCAGCATCCAGCACCACCAAGTCCGGGTCGAGGGTGGCATCGACTGCCATTTTGGCCACGATGCCAACGCCCAGGCCGAGGCGCACATAGGTCTTGATCACGTCGGCGTCAGCCGCGGTGAACACCACTTTGGGCGACAGGCCACGGTGGCTGAAAGCCTCATCGAGCTTGGAGCGGCCGGTAAAGCCGAATACGTAGGTGACGATGGCGTATTCGGCCAAGGCTTCGAGGGTCAGCTTCGGCAGTTTGGTCAATGGATGGCCTTGAGGCACCACCACGCAGCGGTTCCAGCGGTAGCAGGGCATCATGATCAGGTCGTTGAACAGCTCCAGACCTTCGGTGGCAATGGCGAAATCAACCGTGCCATCGGCGGCCATTTCGGCGATCTGCATCGGCGTGCCCTGGTGCATATGCAGGGAGACGTCTGGGTATTGCTTGATAAACGCGCTGATCACCGGCGGCAGGGCGTAACGCGCCTGAGTGTGGGTAGTGGCAATCGACAGGGTGCCTTTTTTCTCGTTGGAGAATTCCTGGGCGATCTGCTTGATGCTTTCAACCTTGCGCAGGATCTCGCCAGCGGTGTTGATGATGCGCTCGCCGGCTGGGGTGATGCGGGTCAGGTGTTTACCGCTGCGGGCGAATACTTCTACGCCGAGCTCGTCTTCCAGCAGGCGGATCTGCTTACTGATGCCGGGCTGCGAGGTGTACAGGCTTTGCGCTGTGGCAGAGACGTTGAGGTCGTGATGCGCGACTTCCCAGATGTAGCGCAATTGCTGAAGCTTCATAAAAATCCCTCAAAGCAGAAAGGCAGCCGCTCAGGTTGCCGGCGTTTTATATAACCATAATGATTAGTTAAGCATTAAATCTAGACAAAAAATTAAAACTTGCTGCACTTCTTTAAAGATCACCGCGGCGGCGATGTTGCAGCATCGGTACCAGGTACACCGGTACTTCCGCCAACTGCACCAGGCGTGAAGCGGTGCGCCCAAGGGGTGTATCCATATCGGTGCCGTGGCTGTGGCTTCCTAGGACCAGCAGGTCGACGCCAAGTTGCTGCGCTTCATCGAGTATCACCAGCGGTGGATCGCCCTGTACCACATGTACCGCTTTGATCAGGTCGAGGTCCTGTAACGCTTCGCCAAGCTCATCACGAAAACCCTCCAGCACCCGCAGCTCGATGCTCGCCATCACGGTGTTTAGGCCTTTGCTGCGCAGTTCCTTGAGCCGTTCTTCATCCAGATAAGTTTGTAAAACCGACTCGGCAAACAGGCCCATGGGCTCCACGGCGTGGACCACATACAGGCTGGCATTGAAGGCGCGGGTCAGCTCCAGCGCATGCTGCAAGATGTAGGGCGCGTAGAGACTGAGATCAGTGGCATATAGAATCGAGCGAATCATTCGGCCTCCTTGACTGCCTGACTGGCGGGCCTGATTTGAGCTTAGCAGTGCAATGGGCAGGTCAAGGGTGCCAAAGATTTTAAGGACGAATGGTTATATGTGGCGAGGCTGAAGGGGCATGAGCGCCCCTATAACGGGGTGATTAAAGCGGCGCTTCGTTACTGATGCCGTGTGGCACATGCCCGGTGGCGACGACTTCGCGGGCTTTTTCGCAGTGCCCGGCCTGATCGTCGAAGAACACATCGGCGCCGAAGGTTTCCAGAATCGCGGCTTTCTCCAGGCCGCCGAGGAAGTAGGACTCATCCAGGCGAATATTCCACTCGCGCAGGGTGCGGATCACCCGCTCATGAGCGGGGGCAGAGCGCGCGGTGACCAGCGCGGTGCGAATCGGGCAATTGTCCTCGGGAAACTCCTGCTGCAAACGGTGCAGGGCGGCGAGGAACGGCTTGAAGGGACCGCCGCCGAGCAGCTCGCGGGCCGACTGGCGTTCGTGGCTCTGGAAGGCCTCCAGGCCACCCTGTTGGTAGACTCGCTCGGACTCATCGGAAAACAATACGGCATCGCCGTCGAAGGCGATGCGCAGCTCATTGCTGGCTGCCCGCCGTGCACCGCCGGAAAGAATGGTCGCCGCACCAAAGCCTGCGCGCAGTGCGCTGCGCACATCCTCGGCATGGGTGGAGAGAAACAACTGGCAGCCAAATGCGGCGAGATAAGGGTCAGGGCTGCGGCCACCGACAAAGGCTGCGCGGGAGATACCCAGGCCGTAGTGCTGGATCGAGTTGAACGCACGCAGCCCGGTGTCTGCACTGTTGCGCGAGACCAGAATCACCTCAACCCGTTGCTGTTTTAGGGTGGCGTTCAGCGCCAGCAGCTTTTCGACCAGAGGGAAGGCATCGCCGGGGGCGAGAATCTCGTCTTCATGCTCGATCTGGTATTGCCGGTAGGCTTCGACGCCTTGGCTTTCATAGATATAGTGGCTTTCGCGCAGGTCGAACAGCGCCCGCGAGGAGATCGCCAGTATCAGTTTGTCGCCTAATCCCTTGCTCATGGCTGCTCCGGTCTTACTGTTGGCGTTGTTCGAGGTAACGCAGGGCTTGATAGAGCATCTCAGTGCGCGGCATGGCGCAGCCGACCTTGGCCGCAGCGGCCAGCGGCGCGGCATAGATGGCCTGCAACTCAAGCGGTCGTTGCAGGGCAAAGTCGTGGTACATGCTGGGCAGGTAATCCGGCGCGCGTTCGGTGGCCGCCAGCAGCTTGCTGGCAAAGCCAGTGGGGAGCTGATAGCCGCACGCGCTGGCAGCATCGACCAGCTCTTGCATCATCGCCGCGATCAGCGCGCGGCTCTCGGGGTTACTCATCAGGGCGCTGGTGGCGCTGTTCAGCAGTACGGCAAGGCCGTTAAAGGGCGCGTTCCACACCAGCTTCTGCCAGCGTGCCTGGTTTAGCTCGGCCACGGCCTTGGAATCCAGGCCCGCCGTTTGAAACAAGCTGGTGCCTTGCTCGAGCAGCCACTGGCGACTCTCGGCATCGTCCGCCGGGCCTGAGTGATAGCCGAGGTTGATGCCGCCAAGGGCTTGATGCTCAACCACCCCTGGCGCGCTACGGTGCGCGTAGATGTAGCAAAGACCGCCGAGCAAGTGCAGCGAATCGGGCAGCAGCGGTCGCAGTTGGTCTTCCACGGCCAGCCCATTCTGCATCAGCACCACCTTGGCGCCGGGGGCCGCAGCCTGGCAGATCAACGGGGCCAGCTCGCTGTTGCTGGTGGTCTTGGCGCCAACCAGCAGCCAGTCGCACGGCGGCATATCGGCAGCTGACTGGTAGGCCTGCACCGGCTTTAGGTGCAGGTTGCCGTGCACAACGCTGTTGACCCGCAGGCCGTCGCTGGCCACGGCAGTAAATTCGCTGCGCAGCAGGAAGTGCACATCAAAGCCGGCGCGGGCCAGCATCAGGCCATAAAAGCCGCCAATCGCGCCGCAACCGATAATGCTGATACGGGGTGCTGCAGTCATCAGGGAAGCTCCTCAGCGGGGCGCGACAGGGCTGTGTCCAGCGCCAGGGTTAATTCGGCGGTCTGCAGGCGGGCCTGCACGGCGCCATAAAATTGGCCGTCCCGCACGACAAACAGTGCCGGCAGATGGAAGACCTCGTAGCGTGTCACTAAACCGCCATTGTTGCCGGCGTCGACCCACGCCAGGCGCTGCACCGGCAGGCCCAGCTTGGCCAACTCACGGCGCGCCCAGCGGCAACTGGCACAGCCTATGCTGGTGAATATCAGCAATGACGTACCGGGCAGGTCGAGCAGGTGACGGTCGGCATCTAGATCGGTGAGTTCCAGCTCAGTCGCTATACTGTTCATGTGGTATCAAATTGATGGCATCTGAGGTAGTAACCGATGCGTCACTTTCTGCGTCATCCCAGTGATATGCCGGTTGAGTTAGTGCTGCGCAAGCACGCGTGCATGCCGAAACAGCGGCTCAACAATATCAGTCTCGGCGGTGTGGCTTGCAACTCCAGCCGCACATTTCGCCGTGGTACGGCCATTGAAATGCGTATTCCACTGTTCGGCGAGCAGGCCCGCTACCCAGGAGTGGTGGCCTGGTGCCGTAAAGAGGGGGATCATTATTTGGTTGGTATCGCCTTTATTGATGAAGACACCTTGTTTCGGGCGCGCATGGTCGAGCAGGTCTGCCACATCGAGCACTATCGCCGGCAGTGTGAGCAGCAGCAGGGCTGCAGCCTATCGGCTGAGGCTGTGGCTCAAGAGTGGATCAGCCAGCACGCTGCCGAGTTTTCCCGCGCCAGCCTGCGCTAGTTAACTCAGCCGCCGCAGCGGTTCATACCGCCAAGCCCATTGTCGAGCCGGGCCTTTACGCGCTAAGGTTCGGCTTCCCCGCTGTGCTCATATTGCTGTGCTCCGCCACACGGGGATCGCTGGCGGCCGGCACCCGTGACCTGATGACTCTGACTGATGAATAGCACGATGGCTGATTTACCGATTGATGACCTGAACGTTGCCTCCAACGACACCCTGATAACCCCTGCACAGCTCAAGCGTGAAATTCCGCTGACTGCAGCTGCACAGCGCACGGTTTCCAGCGGTCGTGAGGTAATCCGCAATATTCTCGATGGCAAGGATCATCGCCTGTTCGTGGTAGTCGGGCCGTGCTCGATCCACGATATCAAGGCTGCCCACGAGTATGCCGAGCGCCTTAAAGCGCTGGCTGCCGAGGTATCGGACAGTCTGTATCTGGTGATGCGCGTGTATTTCGAGAAGCCGCGTACCACCGTGGGCTGGAAAGGCTTGATCAACGATCCGTTTATGGACGACTCGTTCAAGATTCAGGACGGTCTGCACATCGGTCGCCAGCTGCTGCTTGACCTGGCCGAGATGGGCCTGCCGACAGCTACCGAAGCCCTCGACCCGATTTCCCCGCAGTACCTGCAGGATTTGATCAGCTGGTCGGCTATTGGCGCGCGCACCACTGAATCGCAAACCCACCGTGAAATGGCCTCCGGCCTGTCTTCCTCGGTCGGTTTCAAGAACGGCACCGATGGTGGCCTTACCGTAGCGATCAACGCCCTGCAGTCGGTCTCCAGCCCGCATCGTTTCCTCGGTATCAACCAGGAAGGTGGCGTGTCCATCGTCACCACCAAGGGCAATGCTTACGGCCACGTGGTATTACGCGGCGGCAACGGCAAGCCGAATTACGACTCGGTGAGTGTCGCCGTGTGTGAGCAGGAACTGACCAAAGCCGGCATCCGCCCGAACATCATGGTCGATTGCAGCCACGCCAACTCCAACAAGGACCCGGCCCTGCAGCCGCTGGTGATGGACAACGTCGCCAACCAGATTCTGGAAGGCAACCAATCCATCGTCGGTCTGATGGTCGAAAGCCACTTGGGCTGGGGCGCTCAGTCGATTCCCAAGGACCTGAGCCAGCTGAAGTACGGCGTATCCATCACCGATGCCTGCATCGACTGGGAAAGCACCGAGAAAACTCTGCGCGGCATGCACGCCAAACTCAAGGATGTACTGCCTAAGCGCCAGCGCAGCTGATTTAGCTAGCTGCAACAAAAACGGGCTTATGCGTGATGCATAAGCCCGTTTTTTATGGCTGTAACCTAACTGTCTGCCAGCTTGCAGTGATGATGTGACGGGCCTAAATCGGCCAGAAGCGGACATGATCCAGTGCAATTTCTGGCCGGTGTATTAGTTGTAGAAAGTAATCCTAGGGAATACTCCCGTCTGCCGCCCATCTTCTATGATGCTATCGAAAGGCTCGAAGAACTTTTCTGGCGTGTTTAGCTTGGCTGTCCAGGTAACAAGCTCAGGATATCCCATTACATAACATGGACTATCCACCTCATCACTAAGTTTTAACGCTCGGCTTGAATAGCTTTCCCAATCGCTTTCGAATGTTTCCTGAACGACAATCAGATTTCGAATAGCCTTGTCATGCGTTTCAATCTCGAATACCTCATCACCAAAATGAAAGTGTAGGTCTTCTTGTCGCCTCAGGTATTTGATGGCTCCACGCGTTTGATCTATTGCTTTGTCCAGTGCCTTGGAAACAGTAGCCCTCTTTCGCTCTATCGTTCTGCTTAATGATTTTTCAGTATTCGGGCTATCTTTTGCCTGAATCAAAAGCAAATAGTCGTCAGCTGCTACCAAGATATCTACGAATTCTTCATTGTTGTCTGTTCTCAACGGATTTAAGAAGATAGAGGCTTCCCCGAAAACTTTTTGGAGAAGTCGAACAATATCCATTTCCTGGTAGCTGCCTGGCTCCTCTCTCTCTAACGTACTATGGCTGACTTGCGGGCCTTTACGATAGAGGTTATTCATCGGGATGGCGTCCAGGATAAACAGGTCGTCTACCATCAGCGATTCGGTAAAGGTAGCCCTAATAGCTTCGCTGTCATCTTTCAGAGTTCTTCGCATAAACCAATTATGGCTGATGTCGCGAATCCTATACGCTGTTTCCAGAGATGATGGTGCAAGCTTGTAGCTTTCCTTGTCGAAATTTGAGTAGTTCGGGTTCTGAGCTTTGTATCCAAGTAGCTCTCGATTGTTATCATCAAAGAAGTGAACGTTAAAGCTCTCCACTGACAGTATGTGAAGGGTTGAGTGGCCCATCTCATCATCAAGAAGAGGAGTGTTAATAAAGAGGGGGTTAAACTCATCATCTTCATAGGTGGTTACTAGGCTGTGGTAAGTAACACCATCTAGGAGGCAAGGCGCCAGATAGAACCCAATTCGTTGCCTCATCTTCGCTGCTAAAATATTTTCCTTAGGCGCTTTTATAATTAGGAAATATGTTCCATCCGCATCGTTAGCAATAGTGCAAATGCCTTGGTGAAGGTCAACCACATGTTGCATTAGGTGGGGGTAGCGGACGGTAAGCATGGCGTCTCCCTGAGCCGGGCGGGTCAATGTGCGATCACTCATAGCATGAAACTGGCTGAATGCTCACCATGGAACGGGGAAGAAGAATGGGGTAGTGCCAGTCGGCAATACCTTGGATGGGAGAGATTAGAGTTGGCTGTTGAGTCCAATGAATCTCAACACGGGTACAGAACG
>JAWWDH010000143.1:0-8061 GCA_033720015.1 Pseudomonas sp. | reverse complement strand
TAACAGTCGATTACGCCGGGCAGACTTTGCTGCTGCGCATAGTCGAGGTGTTTGCTCAGCTGTTCACGCAGCCGCGCACTGACCTCAGCAAAGACGATTGGCGACGCGGCCCGATCAGCAAGCTGCGTCATGGCCATGCCGGCATACCCGCACGGGTTGATGCGCTGGAAGGGCTGCAGATCCATGTCCACATTTAACGCCAGGCCATGGAACGAGCGGCCATTACGAATGCGCAAGCCCACGGATGCGATCTTCGCCCCCTCGACCTACACCCCCGGGGCATCCGGCTTGGCATTAGCGGTGACGCCGTAGCTGGCCAGCAGGTCAATCAAGCTGCGCTCCATGCGACTGACCAGCTCACGTACACCAATGCCACTGCGGCGCACATCCAGCAGCAGATACGCCACTAACTGACCGGGCCCGTGATAGGTCACCTGACCACCGCGATCAACCTGCACCACCGGAATATCACCCGGAAATAGCACATGCTCGGCCTTGCCGGCTTGGCCCTGGGTAAATACCGGGGCGTGTTCGAGCAGCCAGATCTCGTCAGGCGTATCCACGCCGCGCGTATCGGTGAAGCGCTGCATCGCATGCCAGGTCGGTTCGTACTCAACCTGGCCCAGCTCGCGAAAGCCGAGCGGCAGGCCCATCAGAGCACCATGTGCACGATACCGGTGGCGCGCAAGGCGCTGTTGATATCGCGCAGCTGGTCTTCACTGGTGGCCACGATGTGCAGCTGCACAGTGGTGTACTTACCATTACTGCTCTGGCGTTCGGCCAAGGTCGCAAGATCGACCTTGGCATATTTACTGAGGACTTCGATCACCGTGTTCTTGTAGGTGGCACCACTGTCACCGACCACTTTGATCGGGTAATCAGCGCAGGGGAATTCGATTTTGTGCGATTTGACGTCAGGTTGACTCATGGCGGTAACGGCCTCGTAAGCCGTGGCAACAACAGCGCCCCTGCGGTTTTGCAAGGGCGTGCTGGTCACGATATCAGTTGAATAACCCGAAGAAGAACAAGCTGATGCTGTCCCACAAACGGCGGAAGAAACTGCCTTCCTCAACGGCCTCCAGGGCAATCAAGTCGGCGCTGTGTACCAGCTCCTCACCCAGCTTTACCTGGACCTTGCCGATCACATCACCTTGAGCAATCGGCGCAGTGAGTTGCGGGTTGATAACCATACCCGCCTGCAGCTTATCCAGCTGGCCCTTTGGCAAGGTCAGGGTGAGGTCATTGGCCAAACCGGCTTTAACTTGACGCGCAGTGCCTTTCCACACCTGCGCCTGCGCCAGCTCTTGGCCTTTTTTGTAGAAGGAGCGGGTTTCAAAGAAGCGGAAACCATAGGTCAGCAGCTTCTGCGTTTCCGCCGCACGGGCCGACTCGCTGACGGTTCCGAACACCGAGGTGATCATGCGCGCGCCATCACGCACAGCCGAGGCCACCAGACAGTAGCCTGCTTCGTTGGTATGGCCGGTTTTCAGACCGTCGACCGTCTTGTCACGCCACAGCAGCAGATTGCGATTGCCTTGCTTGATGTTGTTCCAGAGGAACTCTTTTTGCGCATAGATGGCGTAGTGCTGCTGGTCTTCGTTAATGATGGCGCGAGCCAGAATAGCCATGTCGTGCGCACTGGAGTAATGCTCCGGATGCGGCAGACCGGTGGCGTTCATAAAGTGGCTGTTGCTCATGCCCAGGCGCGCGGCAGTTTCGTTCATCATGTCAGCGAAGGCATCTTCGCTGCCGGCGATGTACTCGGCCAAGGCAATGCTGGCGTCGTTGCCGGACTGGATGATCACCCCGTGCAGCAGATCATCCACGCTCGCCTGGCTGTTTAGCGGCAGGAACATGGTCGAACCGCCGGATGCGGCACCGCCGGTTCGCCAGGCGTGCTCACTGATCGGCACCAGATCCTGCTCACCGATCTTGCCCTTGCGAATTTCCACGGTAGCGATGTAAGCGGTCATCAGTTTGGTCAGACTGGCAGGCGGCAGACGCTGGTCGCCGTTATTCTCGACCAGCACCTTGCCGCTGGCGGCATCCAGCAGCACATAGGACTTGGCAGCCAACTGTGGCGCTGAAGGAATGGCTGGTTGATTAGCCCAGACTGTCGGTGCACTGAGCAGACAAATTGATAGGAAAACGCGTTGCGCAAAGCTGGTGATATTCATCCGTCTCTCTAGATTGCTGATGATCGATCAGGCCCAGTGGGCATAAGTTGCTTATCCCCCCGTCCAGCTGCTGGTCGAGGTTGTTTGTTTAGTCCTGCAGAAAAACCATAAGTGCCCTGTCAGTCGGCCTTGACCAGGGTAGGCTCACCCAAATTGGCCAGGCGCACACTGTCTTGCAACTGCTCAGCCTCGCCTTGGCTGCTCACTGGTCCCAGACGTACGCGGTGCAGTATCTGCTGGCTGCGCACCACTGAGCTGACGAACACGGGGGCAGTCACTGTTTCGCTCAGCTTCGAGCGGAGTAACTCCGCAGCGTCCGGATTGGCGAAGGCTCCCACCTGGAGATACAGGCCAGAGGCTCCGACTGAAGCGTTTTTTTTTGCGTCAACCTGCACGGGCAGCACCGCGGCGGCATGTTGCTGCGGTGGCGGCGAGTATTGCTCGAACGGCTGAGATACGGGTTGCGGCGTGGTTTTAACCTGGGCTACTTGCTGCGGCGCTGCCAACACCATGGGGACCGGACGTCCCTGCTGAGCCCACCACTCCTGCGGATCAATACCCTCGACTTTTACCCGCGCGGTGCCGCTTTCGGCATAGCCGAGCTTCTTCGCTGCGGCAAAGGACAGGTCGATAATCCGGTCGGAATAGAACGGCCCACGGTCATTGACCCGCAAAATAGCGCTCTTGCCGTTTTCCAGGTTAGTCACCCGCACGTAACTCGGCAGCGGCAGGGTCTTGTGCGCCGCAGTCATGCCGTACAGGTCGTAGGTTTCACCGTTGGCCGTGGCCTGACCATGGAACTTGGTACCGTACCAAGACGCTGGACCGACCGCCTGATAGCGCCGGGCATCAGGGATCGGGTAGTACTGCTTGCCGAATACAGTGTAGGGGCTGGCTTTGACCGAGCCGTAGTGCGGCATCGGCACAGCGTCGGGAATTCGCGAGACGTCAACATCCCACCAGGGCGCACCATCCTTATGCGGACGATTGAAGTCCCCTGGCCCGGAAATAGCTCCGCCCGACTTGATCGGTGCGACCGGCTGCGGCGCACGACTCGACGAACAGCTGGCCAACAACAGCGCCAGGCCACTGTAAACAGCCAACTTAGCAGGCAAACGCAACATCAATTCTTACCCCGTGTCTCAACCAGCAACTCGGCTAGCTGATTAACCGCCATGGCATACATCACACTGCGATTGTAGCGGGTGATCACAAAGAAGTTAGGCAGACCCAGCCAGTGCTCAGCACCCTCGGCACCTTCCAGACGGAAAGCGGTAACCGGCAGCTCATCCGCCAGCGGGTCGACACTGGTCCAGCCCAGCGCACGCAACTCAGCGGCATTCTTCACAGGATCAAGACCAACGGTCAGGCCCTGCTCAACCTGCGCGCCCTTGACGGTGGCGGCGCTCACCACCGGCTGACCAGGCTGCCAGCCATGGCGCTTGAAGTAACTGGCGACGCTGCCGATGGCGTCCACCGGATTGGTCCAAATATTGATATGGCCGTCGCCATCAAAATCCACCGCATAAGCGCGGAAGCTGCTCGGCATAAACTGCGGCAAGCCCATGGCGCCGGCGTAGGAGCCCTTCAGGCTCAGGGGCTCGACCTGCTCTTCACGGGTCAGCAGCAGAAACTCACGCAATTCCTTGCGGAAGAACGGCGCACGCGGCGGGTAATCGAAGGCCAGGGTCGAGAGTGCATCCATCACCCGGTAGCTGCCCGTGTTGCCGCCGTAAGAGGTTTCCACCCCAATGATTGCCACAATCACTTGGGCCGACACGCCGTACTCGGCCTCGGCGCGGGCCAGAGTGGCTTCGTGCTGTTTCCAGAATTCAACACCCTTGTTGATGCGGGCGTCGGTGATAAAGATCGGCCGATAGTCCTTCCACTGCTTGACCTTCTCCGCCGGGCGCGAGATGGCATCGAGGATTGCCTGCTTGCGTTCAACCTCGGCAAACATGCTGACCAGTTGCTCACCGGCAAAGCCATAGTCGCGAGTCATTTCGCCGACGAACTCAGCCACCTGCGGTGATTGCTGATAATCGCCAGCCAGCACTGGCTGAGCCATCCCGCACACGCCTGCCAATGCCAGCCAAGGTGCCGTTCGTACCATCCAACCACGTGCGTTTTGCATTAAATTCATAGCCCCAATTAAGCCTGTGTCATCCACTTACGATGAGTGTGAATCGACATCAAAATCCCAAATCCCGCCAGCAAGGTGATCAGCGAGGTGCCGCCATAGCTGATAAGGGGCAACGGTACCCCCACCACCGGCAACAGGCCACTGACCATACCGATATTGACGAACACATAAACGAAGAACGTCATGGTCAGCGCACCGGCGAGAAGCTTACCGAACAGCGTCTGCGCTTGCACGGTAATCACCAGGCCGCGCGCGATCAACAGCATGTACACCAGCAGTAACAAACACACGCCTACCAGGCCAAATTCCTCGGCCAGTACCGCAATAATGAAGTCGGTGTGGCTTTCCGGCAGAAAATCCAGGTGCGACTGAGTGCCTTGCAGCCAGCCCTTGCCCAACACACCGCCTGAGCCGATAGCCGCCTTGGACTGGATAATGTTCCAGCCACTGCCCAGCGGATCGCTCTCCGGATTGAGGAAGGTCAACACCCGCTGTTTCTGGTAATCACGCATGACAAACAGCCACATGCCGACGGCGAGGGGCACCACCGCAGCGAACGCGCCGATCACCCAACGCCACTGCAGGCCGGCGATAAACAGCACAAAACCACCAGAGGCAATGATCAGCAAGGATGTACCGAGGTCAGGCTGCAGCAGAATCACCACAAAGGGCACGATGATCATCGCCAGGCTGATGCAAATATGCTTAAACCGGGGCGGCAAGCTGCGGCTGGAGAGGTACCAGGCAATGGTCGCCGGCATGATGATTTTCATAAACTCAGAAGGCTGAAAGCGGATCACCCCGGGGATATTGATCCAGCGCGTGGCCCCCATGGCGTTGTGGCCCATCACATCCACAGCCACCAATAAGGCGACGCCACCGACATAGGCCAGCGGCACCCAGCGCGCCATAAAGCGCGGCTCGAACTGCGCGATGATAAACATGCCGACCAGGCCGATACCGAAAGAGCTGGCCTGCTTTGTGAGCAGCTCAAGGTTCTTGCCGCTGGCCGAATACAAAATAAACAAGCTGCCCGTCGCCAGAATCAGCAACAGCAGCAGCAGAATGCCGTCGATATGCAGACGCTGCAGCAGGCTCGCACGACGGCGCAGCAGGTCTTCGGAGGACAGGTTGCGATCGAAATGACTGTTCATGGTGCGGCGACCTCAGCCGCCACAGGCGGAGCATATTCGGCTTTCAACTGACCGTTTTCATCCAGCAGCCAGGCATCAATGACCTGCTTGACCACCGGTGCGGCGACGCCGGAGCCTGATTCGCCGTTCTCCACCATCACCGACACGACGATTTGCGGGTTATTTGCCGGGGCAAAGGCCACGAACAGGGCATGGTCACGATGGCGCTCGGCGACCTTGCTGCGGTCGTATTTCTCGCCCTGCTTGATCGCCACCACCTGTGCAGTACCGCTCTTGCCGGCAATCCGGTACAACGCGGCATCGCCAACCTTGCGCGCGGTACCACGCGGCCCGTGCATCACCTGCTCCATGCCATGCCGACCGTTATCCCAGAATTTCGGGTCACGCAGGACGATATCCGGCAACGGATTGTCGTCGACCGGCACGCGGCCCTGAACCGTCTTGGCCAGATGGGGGCGAATCCACTTGCCGCGCGTGGCCATCAACACCGTGGCTTGAGCCAGCTGCAGCGGCGTGGTTTGCATGTAGCCCTGACCAATACCAAGAATCAGGGTTTCGCCTGGATACCAGGGCTGACGGTAACGCGCCCGCTTCCAGTCACGCGAGGGCATTAACCCTGCGGTTTCCTCAAACATGTCCAGCGACACGCGCTGACCCAGACCGAAACGCGTCATGTAGTCATGCAGACGGTCGATGCCCATCTTGTGCGCCAGCGAGTAAAAATAGGTGTCGTTGGAGCGGGAAATGGCCAAATCCATGTCCACCCAGCCATCGCCGCTGCGGTTCCAGTTGCGGTATTTGTGACTGTGTCCCTGCAACTGGTAGAAGCCGGGGTCAAACACTCGGGTCTGCGGCGTCACCACACCCGCATCCAGCCCCGCCACCGCGACCATCGGTTTGATCGTGGAGCCTGGCGGATAGAGGCCACGCAATACGCGGTTGTACAGCGGCCGATCGATCGAGTCGCGCAAATCGGCATACGCCTTGAAACCGATGCCCGTCACGAAGGGGTTGGGATCAAAACTCGGCTGACTGACCATCGCCAGCACCTCACCGGTCTGCGGCTGAATCGCCACAATCGCCCCACGACGGCCCGCCAGAGCCGCCTCGGCAGCCTCCTGTAAGCGGATATCCAAGCTCAGCACAATGTCCTTGCCAGGCGTCGGATCGGTACGCTTGAGTACGCGCAGCACGCGGCCACGGGCGTTGGTCTCGACTTCCTCGTAGCCCACCTCGCCGTGCAGCTCGTCTTCATAGAAGCGCTCGATGCCGGTTTTACCGATATGGTGCGTGCCACTGTAGGACACCGGGTCGAGCTCTTTCAGCTCTTTCTCGTTGATCCGCCCGACATAGCCCACCGAATGGGCAAAATGCTCACCCTGCGGGTAATGCCGCACCAGTTGCGCGGCGACTTCCACACCCGGCAAACGATACTGGTTAACCGCCACGCGGGCGATCTGCTCTTCGCTCAGCTCAAACAGCACCGGCACCGGCTCGAAAGGCCGCCGCCCTTGACGCACCCGCCGCTCGAACAGCACGCGCTCATCCGGGCCCAACTCCAGCACCTCGACAATCACGTCGAGCACCTGCAGCCAATCACCGGCGCGCTCGCGGGTCAGGGTCAGGCTGAAGCTGGGGCGGTTATCGGCGATGATCACCCCATTACGGTCGAAGATCAGCCCGCGATTGGGCGGAATCGGCTGCACATGGATGCGGTTATTTTCCGCCAAGGTGGTGTGGTAATCGAACTGCACCACTTGCAGGTAATACAGGCGCGCCAGCAGCACCGAGGTCAGCAGCAAAACCAGCGCAGCACCCACCACCGCCCGCTTGCGGATCAGGCGGCCGTCTTTCTCATGGTCTTTAAGGCGGATAGGCTGCGGCATCAGTGGCTGCTGGTTATGTGTGTGGGGAGTTATTTGTGATACGGGTGGCCGGACAACACGGTCCAGGCGCGGTACATCTGCTCGCCAATCAGGATACGCACCAAAGGATGCGGCAGGGTCAGCGGTGACAACGACCAGCGCTGCTCACTGCGCGCCTGAACTTCAGGCGCCAGCCCTTCCGGGCCGCCAACCATGAGGTTGACGGTACGTGAGTCCAGCCGCCACTTGTCCAGCTCGACCGCCAATTGCTCGGTGCTCCAGGGTCGCCCTTCGACTTCAAGGGTGACAATCCGTTCCCCTGGCGCGACCTTGGCCAGCATGGCCTCGCCTTCCTGGCGAATCATCCGCGCCACATCGGCATTCTTGCCGCGGGTGGTCAGCGGAATTTCCACCAATTCAAGTGACAGCTCGCTGGGCATGCGTTTGGCGTATTCCTGCCAGCCGTCTTCCACCCAACGTGGCATCCGCGAGCCGACGGCAATCAGTTTGATCCGCACCGCTGCGCGTCCTTATTCCTGCTCTGGGCTCGGCTCGGCGCTGAACTGCGCACGGCTTTGCTCGGCACCCTGCCACAGACGCTCAAGGTCGTAGAACTGGCGTGCAGTCGGCAGCATCACGTGAACCACGATGTCGCCGAGGTCAAGCAACGCCCACTCGCCGGTATCCATGCCTTCGGTGCCGATCGGGCGTACGCCCTGCTC
>JAWWDH010000142.1:0-8085 GCA_033720015.1 Pseudomonas sp. | reverse complement strand
TCCTTTCGGCGTTGACGTTTTTTTCACATCGTTTTGACGAGTGCCTCACAGCGGCCATTCCACACTGCGGCACGTTCATCCAAGCGGGATCATACGATGCCTCAGTTCCATTTCGCCCAACTTCGTTACCTGTCGATCATCGTCCTGAGCTGGTTGGCGGTGTTCGTGGTGACCCGCAGTGCCTTGCTGGCCACCCACCTGGCTGACGCCCATGTCAGTGCAGGGCAGTTACTCAGCCTGTATGGGGTTGGCCTGGTGTATGACCTGAGCTTTCTACTGTATGCCAGCCTGCCGCTCGCTCTGTACCTGTTGCTATGCCCGCGCCGGCTCTGGGAGCAGCGTTGGCATAAGCAGTTGTTGCTCGCTGTGGTTGGGGGCAGCCTGTTTGTCATGCTGTTTACCGCCGTGGCGGAGTGGCTGTTCTGGGATGAGTTTGGCGTGCGCTTCAACTTTATCGCCGTGGACTACCTGGTGTACTCCGAGGAGGTGATCAACAACATTCTGGAGTCCTACCCGATTTACCCACTGCTGGCGTTGCTGGCGATGGTGGCGATTGCCACGGCTGCGCTGCTGCGTAAGTCAGTGCTGGCTGCGCTGGATGCGCCACGTCTGCGGCCTGTGCCGGCGCTGCTCAGCGTATCGGCGATGTTGCTATTGGCCGGATTGAGCAGTGGCCTGGTTGGCCAGGATGCGCCACGCGGCACCGGTGGCAACGCCTACCAGCGTGAGCTGGCCAGCAATGGGCCGTTCCAGTTCTTTGCCGCGTTCCGCAATAACGAGCTGGATTACCCGCAGTTTTACGCCACCCTGGCCAAGCCTGAGGTGGCCAGCCTGCTGCGCAGTGAAGTCAGTGAGCCGAATGCGCGCTTTATCGGTAGCGATCCGCAGGATATTCGTCGGGTGATCGACAACCCCGGTCAGCCTGAACGGCTGAACGTGGTGCTGGTGACCATCGAAAGCCTCAGCGCCAAGTACCTGGGTAGCTTCGGTGATAGCCGCGGGTTGACCCCCAACCTCGACCAGTTGCGTAAGCAGAGCCTCAGCTTCAGTAAGTTCTATGCCACCGGCACCCGCACAGACCGCGGCCTGGAGGCGATTACCCTGTCGATCCCGCCAACGCCAGGGCGCTCCATCGTCAAACGCATCGGCCGTGAGTCGGGCTACGGCAGCCTCGGCCAGCAATTCAGCGCGCAAGGCTATGACAGCGTGTTTATCTACGGCGGGCGCGGCTACTTCGACAATATGAATGCCTTCTTCGGCGGCAATGGCTATCGCATCGTCGACCAAAGCAGTGTGGCCGAGGCGGATATGGCGTTCCAGAACGCCTGGGGTATGTCCGATGAGGATATTTACAAGCAGACGTTAAAGGTCGCCGATGCCGACCACGCCGCCGGTAAACCGTTCTTTCTGCAGCTGATGACCACCTCCAACCACCGCCCCTATACCTACCCGGAAGGGCGTATCGACATCCCCTCCGGTGATGGCCGTGAAGGGGCGGTGAAGTACACCGACTATGCGATTGGCCAGTTCCTCGCCCAGGCGCGGGAAAAAACCTGGTTCAAACACACCGTGTTTCTCTTTGTCGCTGATCACACCGCAGGCAGTGCCGGCAAAGAAGACCTACCGGTGGCCAATTACCACATCCCATTGTTCATCTATGCCCCGGCGCACATTCAGCCCCGTGAATTCAGCGAGCTGACCAGCCAGATCGACCTGGCACCGACGCTGCTGGGCCTGCTGAATATGGACTATGTGTCGACCTTCTTCGGCCGCAATGTGCTGCGCGATGACCGTGCTCCAGGGCGTGCGCTGTTGGGCAACTACCAGCACCTGGGGCTGTTCGACGGCGACAGCCTGGCGATTCTCAGCCCACGCAAAAACATGCGCCGGCATGACGATGCGCTGGGCCTGAGCCATGAGGTAAAGGTGAACGCCAGCGACAGTCTGGAGCGTCGCAATATCGCCTATTACCAGGGCGCCAGCTATGCCTTCAAGAAGCAGCTGATTGCCTGGCGCCCGGCGCTTTTACCTGAAGCGCAACTGAGCAAGCGTTAACCCTCAATTTTTCAGGCACTGCTCGGCAGTGCCTTGCCGGGAGCACCGTTATGACGGCCGATCGCGCTGTTGCCGCCTCGCGCTATTTTGATTTTCGCCTGGGTTTGGGCATTCCTTTAGCGCTGATGGCGTTGTTGCTGATGTTTGACCCCAGCGGCCTGGACTTCGCTATCGAGCAGCTGTTTTACCAGCCGGGTCAGGGCTTTATTGGCCGGCACAGCTTCTGGCTGGAAGACATCCTGCATGACCGCGCCAAGCAGCTGGTCATCGGTTTTGCCGGCTTGGCCATTATCGGTTTTGTCATCAGCCTGTTACCTACGCGGTTCAGGGTATGGCGTAGGTCGCTGGGCTATCTGGTGCTGGCGCTGGGATTGTCGACCAGCATTGTCACGCCTCTCAAAGCATTTACGGCCGTGCAGTGTCCCTGGAGCCTGACCGAGTTTGGTGGGGCGGAGAGCTTTAGCCCATTGCTCAGCGCGCGTGCGCAGACGGACAAGCCTGGCCGTTGCTGGCCGGGTGGCCATGCCTCATCGGGGTTCTCGCTGCTGGCGCTGTTTTTTCTGTTGCGTGACAAACGTCCACGCATGGCGCGCGCCGCGTTGGTCTTCGCCCTGGGGCTGGGCGCAGTGTTTTCCTTGGGGCGGATGATGCAGGGCGCGCATTTTCTCTCGCACAACCTGTGGACGCTGCTCTTCGACTGGACGATCTGCTTGCTCTGTTATCGCTGGGTGCTCTATCGCGCGCCATCCGCTCAGCGCGCCGAACAGGCTGAACTTAAACCGCTTGAGGGATAATCCATGCCAACTGTTATCTACGTCTGTCGCCTCGCTGTTGCCGCGCTGCTGTTTACGCTCGCCCTGGTGGTGCTGCCATACAGCATGGCCTGGAGTGCAGAGCCGCTTCTGAATCAACAACTGTGCTCGGCTTTACAGGTCGCTTGAGGCTTGTATGCGCATGAACACTGCCCCTATCGCTTGGGTAAGGCTGGCTGCATGTGGCGTGTTTGCGCTGCTGCTTGGCGGTTGCCAAAGTACCCGTGAGCTGCTGCAGGCCGAAGGTTATCCGCCGGTCTTTGTCGATGGTTTTGAGGCGGGTTGCAGCAGTGGTCGTCAGGCCGCTGGTGGCCTCGATGATTTCCGCAAGGATGTGCCGCGCTATTTGGCCGCGCCACTCTATGCCCAAGGTTGGGACGATGGTTTTCGCCAATGCCAGGCGCGCCTGCAAAGCGAGTTTGCGCGCGAGCAATTTGACGACGATTGGCGCGACCGCGAATGGCGCGCGCATGTCGATCAGGCCATGGCCAAGGCGTTGCGGCCGAACTAAGGCTGCAGAAACAACAAACCCGGCACTCGGCCGGGTTTGTATTAACGCTGCAACGCTTACTTGATCTCGACCGCCAGGCTGTCGTGGATCTTCTTGTTCCAGATCGCCGGGCCGGTGATGTGCACCGATTCGCCCTTGGTGTCGACGGCCACTGTAACGGGCATGTCTTTCACCTCGAACTCGTAGATCGCTTCCATGCCCATTTCCGGGAAAGCCAGCACGGTGGACTTCTTGATCGCTTGCGAAACCAGGTACGCGGCGCCGCCGACGGCCATCAGGTACACGGCTTTGTGGTCCTTGATCGCCTCGATGGCAATCGGCCCGCGCTCGGATTTACCGATCATGCCGAGCAGGCCGGTGCTTTCCAGAATCTGCCGAGTGAACTTATCCATCCGCGTCGCGGTAGTCGGGCCTGCAGGGCCGACCACTTCGTCACCGACCGGATCGACCGGGCCGACGTAATAGATAAAGCGGCCTTTCAGGTCAACCGGCAGCTGCTCACCCTTGTTGAGCATCTCGACCATGCGCTTGTGCGCGGCGTCGCGGCCGGTGAGCATCTTGCCGTTGAGCAGTACGGTTTCACCCGGCTTCCAGCTCTGCACCTCTTCCGGGGTGAGGGTGTCCAGATTCACGCGGCGTGCGCTTGGGCCGGCTTCCCAGACGATTTCCGGGTAGGCGGAGAGGTCCGGCGCTTCCAGCTCGGCCGGGCCGGAGCCATCCAGCACGAAGTGGGCGTGACGAGTGGCGGCGCAGTTGGGGATCATGCACACCGGCAAGGAGGCGGCGTGGGTTGGGTAATCCATGATCTTCACGTCGAGCACGGTGGTCAGGCCGCCCAGACCCTGGGCGCCAATACCCAGCTGGTTCACTTTTTCGAACAGTTCGAGGCGGATTTCCTCGATGCGGTTCTGCGCACCGCGGGCTTTCAGCTCATGGATGTCGATGGACTCCATCAGCACTTCCTTGGCCATTACCGCGGCTTTCTCCGCGGTGCCGCCGATGCCGATGCCGAGCATGCCCGGTGGGCACCAGCCCGCGCCCATTTCCGGCACGGTTTTCAGTACCCAGTCGACGATCGAATCGGACGGGTTGAGCATGGCCATCTTCGACTTGTTCTCGGAGCCGCCGCCCTTGGCTGCAACGTCCACTTCCAGCTTATCACCGGGTACCACGGAGTAGTGGATGACGGCCGGGGTGTTGTCCTTGGTGTTCTTGCGTGCGCCAGCTGGGTCGGCCAGGATCGAGGCGCGCAGGACGTTTTCCGGCAGGTTGTAGGCGCGGCGTACGCCTTCGTTGATCATGTCGTCGACGCTCATGGTCGCGCCGTCCCAGCGCACGTCCATACCCACACGGATAAACACGGTAACGATGCCGGTGTCCTGGCAGATCGGCCGATGACCGGTGGCGCACATGCGCGAGTTGATCAGGATCTGCGCCATGGCGTCGCGAGCAGCCGGGGATTCTTCCTTGAGGTAGGCCTCATGCATGGCCTGGATGAAATCCACGGGGTGGTAATAGGAAATGAACTGCAGGGCGTCTGTGACGCTTTGAATCAGGTCGTCTTGCTTGATCACGGTCATGCTGTGCGCTCCCTTTGCTATAGGTGGAGTAGGGCAGGAACTTCGAAGAGCGCTGGGGCATGCCCGGCGCAGGTTTATCAGGGCCAGAGGACAAGATAAAAAGGCGCGGCAGTATAGCGCGCACGGCACTAGGCGGACACCTTGTCAGGCCGCGACCATGGTCGTTGATCGGTTAATGGCGCCGAGTAATTGACTAGGCATTCTGTGATCACAGAGGTAAAGTGGCGGCTAGATGCCACTATGGGAAGGAGCCCATAACCCTCATGAGCCCTAGCAGCCAAACGGGTACCCGTCGCACCCTGCAAAGCTTGCTGCTGAAGCGTTTCAGTATGGCAGTGGCGACTTATGCATTGACCGGGTTGTTGTGCTGGATCGGCCTATTTGCCGGTTTTTTTCAGGCCTCTCTAGCAACTGCCCTGACCCTCACCGGGCTGGCGGCACTTAGCCAACTGCTATTTCTCGGGATGTTTCTCTCCCGCCTCAATCTGCGTGTAGCCGACCCCAGCCTGACTGAACCGCAGATTTTGGTCGCGATTACCTGGCTGACCGTGCTGCTGTCGTTGTTCAGCGCAGAGCGAGGCAGCATGCTGGTGATCTACCTGCTGATATTACTGTTTGGGGTGTTTCAGCTGCCGCCGAGGGTCTTCGCGCGTTGCGCACTGTTTGCCTTCTTTGGTTTTGCCGGGTTGCACCTTTACGAAGCCCATACCTTGCAGTTGGCTGAGCCGCGAGCGGTGTTGATGCAGGTGTGCGTACTGGCCATCGTGCTGCTCTGGCTGTGTCTGTTCGCCAGCTACGCCCAGGCCATGCGGCAACGTATGCGCAAACGGCGCTTTGCCTTGCAAGCGCATCAAGACACGCTGCGTGGCATGATGCGCCAACTTGAAGACCTGGCCGCGACGGACGAGCTGACCGGCCTGTATAACCGCCGGCACTTCCTGCGCAGGGCTAGCCAGGAACTGCAAGCCCTGCGCGGCGACAGCCAGCATGGCCTGGCGTTGCTGGACCTGGATTACTTCAAACGGATCAACGATGTTCACGGCCACGCCGCCGGCGATCGTGTCTTGCAGACCTTTGCCGGTGTAGCCCGCGCCTGCCTGCGCGAGGGTGATGTGCTGGCCCGTTATGGCGGTGAGGAATTTGTCTTGTTATTACCCAATACCGAAGCCGGACAGTTCAGTGCGTGTTGCGAGCGCTTGCGCGAGGCGTTCAATCGCGCGGAGCCGTTGGGCGTGAATGTGCAGGGGCTGAGCGTGTCCATCGGCATGACCCTGCTGAATGTAGGCGATGACCTCGACGAAGCCCTGCAGCGTGCCGATCAAGCCTTGTACCAGGCTAAGCGTGAAGGACGTGACCGTTGTGCGGCGACTTGGGAGGCGGTAAGTGCCTGAGTTGCGGGTCGCCGAGCGTTGCCTTGAAGTATCCCCAACCAGCAATCTTCTAGACAGCCTCTTGGCTGCGGGCATCGCCGTGCCTTACAGCTGCCGGGCCGGCAGTTGCCATGCCTGCCTGGTGCGTTGTGTGCGTGGCGAGTTGCTGGATGCCAAGCCAGAAGCGCTGGACGCGACGCAGCGCGAGCAGGGCTGGCGCTTGGCGTGTCAGTGCCGAGTGATCGACGATGTGGAGGTTGAAGTCTTCGACCCACTGCGCGATGGGCTGCCGGCGACCATCCACAGCTGTGACTGGCTGAGCGCGGACGTGCTGCGCTTGCGTCTGACGCCGCCGCAGGCGTTGCGCTACAACGCCGGCCAGCACCTGCAACTCTGGAGCGAGGGCGGGATTGCGCGGCCTTATTCGTTGGCCAGCTTGCCTGGTGAGGATGCCTGGCTGGAATTTCACATTGATTGCCGTCAGGGCGGCGCGTTTGCCACGGCGGCGCGCGCATTTCAGCCCGGCGACAGCCTACGCCTGGGCGAGTTGCGCGGTGCGGCCTTGCACTATGATGCCGACTGGCAAGACCGGCCGCTCTGGCTGATGGCTGCTGGCACCGGGCTTGCGCCGCTATACGGGGTGCTGCGTGAGGCGCTGCGCCAGCAGCATCGGGGGGGTATTCGGGTTATTCACGTGGCCCATGATCAGGCTGCGCATTACCTGGCTGAGCCCTTGCAGGTACTGGCGGCCAGTCATCCGCAAATACAGGTCGAGCTGCTGGTGGCGGCCGAGTTGCCGGCTGCTTTGGCCGAACTGCGCCTTGTCTCGCGACAAACCATCGCCTTACTCTGCGGCCACCCCGATAGCGTTGAAAGCTTTGCGCGCCGCCTCTATCTGGCGGGTTTGCCGCGTAACCAAACATTCGCTGATGTTTTTTTGCCCCACGCGCGCTAGCCGTTAAGGTTGTCGTGCGCGTGAGGTCTGCCGTGAGGAACAATAATGAGTGAGCATCTGCAGGTTGAGCGTGAGCAAGGGTTGCTGACCTTACGCATGCACCGCCCCGATAAGAAAAATGCCCTGACCCGGGCGATGTACAGCGGTATGGCTGAGGTGCTGGCGCAAGCCGATCAAGATAAAAGTGTGCGTGCGGTAATGATTACCGGCGGTGAAACCTGCTTTACCAGCGGCAATGATGTCGCTGACTTTGTTCAAGCACCGCCTAGCGGGCTGAACAGCGAAGTGTTCCAGTTTATGCAGGCACTGTTTGAGTTCAGCAAGCCAGTGGTGGCAGCGGTTAACGGCCCGGCCGTGGGCATTGGCACCACCATGCTGTTGCACTGCGACCTGGTGTATGTCGGCCGTGGGGCCAAGCTGAAAATGCCTTTCGTTAACCTGGGGCTGTGCCCTGAGTACGGCTCCAGCCTGATTCTGCCGCGTTTGCTCGGCCACGCTCGGGCCGCTGAGCTGTTGTTGCTGGGAGAGAGTTTTACCGGTGAGCAGGCCGCGGCTTGGGGGATTGCTAACCAGGCACTGACGGACGGCGCTGAAACCTTGGCCAAGGCCCGTGAAATGGCCCTGCGTTTTCAGCAACTGGCACCGGCGGCGGTAGCGGATAGCAAGCGCCTGATGCGTGCGCCGGATCGAGAGCAGCTGCGCCAAGTGATCGAAGAGGAGGGCGCGTTGTTCGGCCAGCGTTTGCGCTCGCCGGAAGCTATTGAGGCGCTGACGGCCTTTATGCAGCGGCGTACGCCGGATT
>JAWWDH010000141.1:0-8149 GCA_033720015.1 Pseudomonas sp. | reverse complement strand
GCGCCGGTCACACCGCTGCTCGACTCCAGCCGGATCAGGAACGCCCTGGACAAGCCGCTTGGCAGCATCTCGCCCATGTACGAACGCATGGGCATGGAGCTGGCTGTCGGTCTCAACACCTGGCTGAACGAGTACGACATTAGCCTCGAACTCTAGCCCCCAACCGGATGTGGCCCCGGTTCGGGGCCACATCCCGAATTTGTACCACCTACGCGCCTCCACTAGAGCGCAAGCGAGCCTGAGCATGCACACACACAACCAATCCCCCATCTACCTGATAGCACTAGGCGCCTTCGCCCTCGGCATGGCCTCTTATGTCACCGCCGGACTGATCCCAATGATCGAGGCATCGTTCTCAGTGTCCGTAGCGGTCGCCGCCCAGTTGGTCACCGCCTTCACCCTGGCCTACGGCCTGGGTTCCCCGATCTTCGTCGCCCTGACCCCGGCGCATCGACAACGCACCGGTCTGCTGATGGCCCTGGGCCTGTTCGTCATCGCCAACGCCGCCAGCGCGCTGGCTGAGGACTTCACCGTACTGATGACCTGGCGAGCCATCGCCGGTATCGGTGCCGGCGTTTACCTGGCCATGGGCATCGGCGCCTCGGCTGCAATGTCCACTCCGGAGCGCCGAGGCAAGGCCATCGCCATCATCATGGGTGGCATGGCCAGTGGCGTGGTGCTGGGTGTCCCACTTAGCCTGCTCGTCGCTGAACAGATGGGCTGGCAGTCAGCCCTGTGGCTGGTCACCTTGCTGGGTCTGGTGGCGCTTTTCGGGCTGTTACTCAAACTCCCGGCACTGCCCGCTGCAACTGCGACCTCTCTGAAGCAGAAGCTGGCGATCCTCGGTGACGGCCATGTGCTGGTCATCCTGCTGGTGTCCCTGCTCGCGGCCATCGCCAGTCTGGGCATGTATACCTTTATCGCGCCGCTGCTGGCGGATCCGGCCTACGGCGCGGTACGTTCGGTCACGCCCTACCTGTGGGTCTGGGGCATCGGCGGCGTGCTGGGTAGCTTTCTGATCGGCCCACTGGTGGATCGATTCAAGGGCCCGATCCTGACCTTCTCCATCATGCTGATCCTTGCCGCGTCGCTGTTCGTGCTGCCGTTCTCGGCCGCGCTTAGCACCTGGCTGGTCATGCTGCCCATCGTTCTCTGGGGCGCTGTCGGCTGGGCCCTGCAAGTGCCGCAGAACAACGAGCTGATCCTCGCGCGCCAAGCCCATGGCGATGGCAACCTGGCTATCGCGCTTAATGAGTCAGCCCTCTACCTGGGCAGCGCCATCGGTGCGGCGGCAGGCGGCTTCGTGCTGCTGTTGCAGATGCCCACCTGGACGTTGGCCGCTAGCGCCGGTGGTGTGGCCGCCCTGGGCGCCCTGCTACAGGTCGTCAACCTTCGTCGCCAGCCGAGTTGGACGCCCAACGTGTCAGCCCAACCCTACAACTGATCCATAGACAGGAGGCCGGGCCGTGGAGCTGCGCCATCTTCGCTGTTTCATCGCCGTCGCAGAGGAACTGCACTTTGCGCGTGCGGCCGCGCGTCTGCATATCGAGCAATCGCCCCTCTCCAGGATCATCAAGGAACTGGAGTACCGCCTGGGCGTGCAACTGTTCGAGCGCACCACGCGACGCACACGCCTGACCTGGGCAGGTCAGGTGCTACTGGAGGAGGCATGCAGGGTGTTTGCCGTCGTCGACCAGGCCAAGGCCAGCGTCAAGAGCGCCGCTGCCGGATACCGCGGACGCCTACGTGTCGCGCTGTCCGACGGCATCCCGCAGGCACGCCTGGCCGCCCTGCTCGCCCAGTGCCGTGAGCAGGAACCGGAGGTCGAGATCTGCCTATCGGAGGTCACCTTTACCGAACAGGTCAGAGGGCTCAACGACGACCTATTCGATATTGGCTTTGCCCAATCTGACGACGTTAACGAAGGGCTCGTAGCGGAGCCGGTCTGGTTCGATCCATTGGTAGTAGCGGTACCTGCCCGCCACCCTCTTCTGACCTATCGACGCATCCCACTCGAAGAAGTCGTCCGCTACCCCTTGGTACTTTGTGATCCGCAAGTCTGCGAAGGCTTCTGGCAGCAACTACAGCGGGTACTGAGCACCGTGGAGGCAAGGCTGACTATTGCTGACCGCGTGCCAACGCTGGATCTGTTGATGGCGCTGGTAGCAGCCGGCTACGGCCTTGGCTTCTCCAGCCTTGCTCGGATCACTGAACTCAACAACCCCGACGTAGTAGCCCGCCAGTTGGCAGGCAGCCCCGCGATGCTGACCACCTACCTGATACAGCGCGAGGCGGAGCCGTCTGAACAGCTACGCAGGTTCATAGACAGAATAAGCCCAGCCGAAGACCAAACATTGTTCCCCAACCAAACCCAACGAGAGGATATCGCCTGATGAACAGGACACCACTTCTGCTGCTTGTGCTGTTGCTAAGCGCCTGCGAAAAACCGATGCCCTTCGAGTCAGCGGAAGCATTGCTGGCCAATCCAGAGCGACTAAAGGAGCTTCAAAAAGAATGCAAATACGATTGGGAAAAAATAGGCAATGCCCAGTGCAATGCGGTGGTCGAGGCAGAGCGCACGCGCTTTATGGGCAAAGGCACGCCTTACACTCCGTACCCCGTCAAATTCTTCCACTCTGACACTGAAGATGGACGCTAGCTGAGGCATAAATGGAGTGATCACTTCCAATCTGCAGACTCATGTATGCTATATTTTATTCTGTAGATTAAATCAGGGGCTACCCATGACAGCTGCAGCCATCCAAGCTCAGGACTTTTCGAAAAGCCAGTGCGCCGCCGGCCTGCGTGCGGCGTTGAACATCCTGAACAAGTGGAAAGCCACCTGTGAGCAGGCCTGCCAAGTCTTGCGCATTTCACGCAGCACCTACACCCGTGCCAGTCAAAAGGACTCGGCGTGGGAGGTGAGTCTGGACTCCGATCAGATGCAGCGCATCAGCCTCGTCCTGAATATCCACGCGGCATTGCGCCTCGTGTTCGACAACCCCGATAACGTCTACGGCTTCCCCTCAATGGAGAACCACAACGAGTTCTTCAACGGGCGCGCGCCGCTAGACATCATGGCGCAGGGCGACATGATCTCGCTGTATGAGACATTCCGGCGGATCGACGTGCTGCGGGGTGCTCAGTGGTAATGCTGAACAGCCTTCCTCTTTTGGAAGGCGAAAGCCTGCTGGCCTACCGTTTGGTCAACTCTAAGTTTCCGCCTATAGCCTTGTTCGATGACGTCGCCGATGCAGCAGACTTCGAAGCCATTTATCAGCTACAGGCAATGACAAACCCAAGATTACAGAACGAGCTTGGCCGACGGGAGCTGATTCCTCGCGACCAGATCCCGTTCGGTATTCCTGGATGCTCCTACGCCACGGCCCCCTTTACCCATGTGAACACAGCGGGTTCACGCTTTAGCAATGGCAGCTTTGGCGTGCTCTACCTGGCTGACAAGGTGGACACAGCGATTGCAGAAGTGCGCCATCATCAGGGCCGCTACTGGTCGAACGTGCCGGATCTCAATTACGAACGCTTTGTCTTCAGAGGGCTGGCCTGCAGTTTCACTGATGCGGGTATGAGAGACGCTACAGTAGTACCGCTGCCTGCCCCCATATATGCACCTGACGATTACACGCTTTCTCATCAACTGGGAGGCGAAGCGAAGCGCACAGCTTGCCCGGGATTGCGTTACAACTCGGTCCGTTCTCCAGGCAACACCTGTTGGGCACTGATGACACCGCGGCTAGTTGCATCGATCGTCCTGACCGCCCATTTCGAAATGATCTGGAGCGGAGAAATTATAAGCATCAACCGGACTACCACGCTGATCGCCGAATAACCGCTAGTGCAAAGGATGAGCACGACCAGCAGGAGGATGCTGTTGCCGCGAGCAGCCAATCATGATGACAACAGGCAGAAACCGGCCAATAGCTGCCTCTCACGACGGAAAACTATGCGATAAAGCGCGACTCCATGGCTGAAATCAAAGACAACATAAAGCGCGGACAATGAACATATGTGCTTATTTGCGCACTGTAATTTTTGCCGTTGATGCACCAACTACAAAAATGCTCGCAGTTATTGGACAGCAACTTGTACTGGCTCTCTCCCACCCTTGAACGTGCGCGCTTGACGATCTCGTCATTGGAAAACTTGCCACGTTCTCGCATCAACCATACCGGCTTGCCACTCGCAAACCCTGCAAGATCTGTTATCTCCACTGGCCCCGCCTTGAGCGATGAACTGAAGCCGGAATAATGTGCCACTTCACCGCACCCCAGATATATTCCGTGATGCATATAAAAACGGCGCGGGCTGACTAAATGCGCGCCGATTGGCAATTGTTCTACTTCCTGCCCCAGCCGAACAAACCCGGATAAGAACGATGATTCGGCAATAGGCTGCCGAGTTTTACTGGCAGATACGCCCTGCGTAACTAGGCCCAGAACAAGACGCGCTGTTACCCACAGCTTGGCGATATTGACCGGAGCCTTGACGGTTAGTCCTCTCATGATGACGCTCTCCGTATTCCCTGGCAGTTAACTTACTGCCAGGCCGGCGGCGCTTCATTTGTACCCACGTTTACATCCAACACCCATAAGCGCTGGCACCCTACACCTAAGTATTAATGCCGATACCCCAGTACATCCACGACCCACTTAGGCATCTGTTACGGGCACCTTTAGTTCCGACTGAAGCAATCAGCACTTTTACCAACAGGAACTATCGAGCCAATCGGTTGGTGATCGTATTACTTCGAATCAACTATGCACTTAGGGACATTCGACCCTGCATCAATCCATTATCGTCAACGAGGACCGACGCTATGAAAACAGTCACTATCGAGGAAGTAATCCACGTCACTCTTGGAGTCGGAGCAATCCTATTGCTGGCCGTCATTGCGCTAACCGGGTGTGCACAAAGCCCCGATGCGCGGCACAGTTGGCAACAGGTAAATGCACCACAAGAACTGGATCGTTTTGCGTACCTTAAGTGTGTCGACAAACGTATCGATATGGGCACCACCTATACCCACTTCAATGAAACCGAGGGGCAGTTGCTGATCGGCAGCCGCGATCCCAAACAGGCGCGTGGCGTGGTAGGCGTACGGGAGATCGGTGGAACCCTGCAGTTCAGTGTTTACCAAGCCGACGCTTGGCAAACCAAAGGCAGTTTGGTCAACGCGGCTTATCTGTGTTCCCACGTTTGACTGGTATCGCCAGAAGAGCCCACTGGTAATCGGGCTCTTCTGGTTTCAGCAGCAATCAGATCTGCCCCAGCCCGCCATCCACACACAGATCAATGCCGGTAACGAAGCTGCCCTCGCTGCTGGCCAGGAACAGCGCGGCGGCCGCCAACTCCTCGGGCCGGCCCATGCGGCCAAGCGGAATCAGCTCACCCAGGCCTGCTTCGAACGCGTCCAAATGCTCCGCGGCGATACCCATTTTGCTAATGATCGGGGTTTTCACCGGACCGGGGCTCAGGCAGTTGACGCGAATGCCGCGGTGCTTGAGGTCATGCGCCCAGCTGCGCGCGAACGAGCGTACGGCGGCCTTGGCGGCGGCGTACACACAGTGGCCTTCCAGAGCCTTGAAATGGGCGATGGAGGAGACCAGCACGATGGCGCCACCATCACTCAACAGCGGCAAGGCCTTTTGCGTGGTCTGAAACACGCCGCGCACGTTGATATCGAACTGACTGTCGTATTGCTCGTCCGTCACCGCTTCGAATGGGGCGGGATGGATCACGCCGGCATTGGCGATCAGCACATCGATGCGCCCGTGCAGGTGCCCGACGTAGGCATACAGACGGTCAACGTCATCACGCCGACTGACGTCGCCCTGGAATGCGCTGGCCTGCACACCGAGAACTGCCAGCGCATCATTCAGGGCATCCTGGCGACGCCCGGTGATCACCACCCTGGCGCCCTCTTGCACAAAGCGCTGGGCGATCGCCAAGCCTATGCCGCTGCTACCACCGGTGATCACCGCTACCTTGTCATTCAACTTACCCATCACCAACTCCACTCAAGACCCTAAGAGGTGCGTTGAGCCAGCGCGTCGTGCGCTCGCTCATCGGCGTTCGTGGAGGGCTGCGAATGGGTGTAACGCTCAAGCCGCTCGAACAGGCGTTGCCGACGGTCCGTCAGCTGCGTGAGCAGGCTGTCCAGCGCGTGCAGCTTTTCCGTGTGCTGTTGCAAGCACTGCCGAAAGTGCTCACTGCCCGGTTCGCTATCTTGCAGATAGCTCAGCAGCCCCTGTATTTGCCGGGTACTGAAGCCACACTCGATAAGCTCTCTGATCCACATCACCCGCTGCACCGTTCCGGGTGCGTACACGCGATAGCCATTATCCAGGCGGGTGGTTTCGATCAATGCCTGCGCCTCATAGTGGCGCAGAGACCGGTGGCTTACGCCGGTCCGGGTTACTAGTTCGCCAATTCGCATAGTGTCCTCCACGAAATGGACTCTACGGCCCTGACACTAATGTCAGGGTCAAGCGCTGTTAACCGACAATCACGTTGTGCCAGGCAGCCGCTCCCGCTCTTGCACGTCACTCGCGGAGGTTGAGAAAACCTGCAGGGTGAATTGCACCACTGCGCCACGCGGCTGATTGGCACTCGCCCACAGTCGCCCGCCATGGTTCTCGATGATCGAACGGCAGATCGATAACCCCATGCCCAGGCCGGTGGCTTTGGTGGTGTAGAACGGCGCAAATACCTGCTCGGTACGCTCGGAGGCAAACCCTGGTCCGGAGTCGCTGACGGTTACCAGCACACTGCCGGGGGCATCCAGCGCCGTGCGGATATGTAGGTTGCGGGTGCCGTCTGCGACGCTTCTCATGGCCTCCAGGGCATTGATGATCAGGTTGAGCAGCACCTGCTGCAGCTCAACCCGGTCACCCTCGATAAGTGGCAAACCGTGCAACAGCTGCACCTGCACCTGCGTGCCGCTTTTGCTGGCTTGCCCGCGAGTGAGATCAATCATTTCAAGGATGGCCGCGTTGATGTCCATCGCCATCTTTTGCGGCGGCTCCTTCTTAATCATCCCGCGGATTCGCGCGAGGATATTGGCCGCCCGGTTGGCATCATTGACGATGCGATTGAGCACCTGCCCCACTTCCCCGAGCTCCGGCGGTTGTGCACCCAGCCAACGCATTGCGGTTTGCGCGTTGGTGACGGTGGCGGCGATGGGCTGGGTGACCTCATGGGCGATCGAAGCCGCCAGTTGGCCCATGGTTTCAACCCGATTGGTGTGGGCCAGCTCGGCCTGCATTTCTCGATAACGACGTTCACTTTCGCGGGCCTGCTCCTCGGCCAGTTTGCGCTCGGTGAGGTCGAGTACGAAGGCGACGCCCTCGTCGCGGCTGGCTTCGAACGTTGCTAAACCGAGGATTACCGACAGGTAACTGCCGTCCTTTCTGACGTACTGCTTTTCGAAGGGTTGCGCGTGGCCGACTCGTAATGCTTCGGCCAGGGCGAACTCGCTTTGTGCCATTGACTCTGCAGAAGTAAGGTCCCGCCAGCGCATGCGCCCTGACACCACTTCATTGCGGTCGTAGCCAACCATTCGCAGGAAGGCGTCGTTGGCCTCGATGATGTCGCCATTGGCGTTCCAGACGATGATGCCAATGATATTGGCGTCCACCAGGCGGCGAATCTTCGCTTCGCGCTCCTCGATCGTGCGATACAGCCGGGCATTCTCCAGCGAGGTCGCGGCCTGAGAAGCCACAAGCTTCAGCACCGCGATCCGTGCCGGGTTGAACACCTGGGCGGCCAGGTTGTTTTCCAGATAAAGCACCCCGGTGAGCTTCGCCTGGTTCATCAGTGGCAGGCACAGAATCGAACGGGCCCGGTGCTCAAGGACATAGGGGTCGACGATATACGTCGTTTCGGCCAGCGCATCGTCAAGAACCATGCTCTCGCCAGTTCGTAGCACCTGGTTGAGGATCGACTCCGGCAACAGCTCGGCACTCACAGGCGCATCACGCAGCAGCAAGTGGGTGGCGTCGTCGTTGGTCGTTGCCTCTGCCGCGATGCGCAGCTCGCCCGCGTTCGACAGAATCAACAGCCCGCGCTCGGCGCCGGCCTGTTCGATTGCCGTACGCATGACCATGTCGATCAGCCTCTCCAGTACCAACTC
>JAWWDH010000140.1:0-8204 GCA_033720015.1 Pseudomonas sp. | reverse complement strand
TTACCACATGGGCATCACCGCCGAGAACCTGGCCGAGCAATACGGCATCAGCCGCACCGAGCAGGATGCCTTCGCCGCCCGCTCGCAGCAGCGCGCCTGCGCCGCAGTCGAGGCCGGGCGCTTTGCCCACGAGATCACCCCGATCGAGATCCCCCAGCGCAAGGGCGACAGCCTGATCGTCGCCGCCGATGAACAGCCGCGCGCCAGCAGCACTCTGGAGGCCCTGGGCAAACTGCGCCCGGCGTTCAAGCGTGACGGCAGCGTCACCGCCGGCAATGCCTCAACCCTGAATGACGGCGCGGCCGCCGTGCTGCTGATGAGCGCGCGCAAGGCCGCCGAGCTGAACCTGCCGGTACTGGCGCGGATCAAGGCCCACGCCAGTGCCGGCGTCGACCCGGCGACCATGGGCATTGGCCCGGTGTTTGCCACCCGCCGCGCCCTGGATAAAGCCAACTGGCGCCTGGAGCAGCTCGACCTGATCGAGGCCAATGAAGCCTTCGCCGCCCAGGCCATCGCGGTCGGCCGCGAGCTGCAGTGGGACAGCGCCAAGGTCAACGTCAACGGCGGCGCTATCGCCCTGGGTCACCCGATCGGCGCGTCCGGCTGCCGTATTCTGGTCAGCCTGATCCATGAAATGCTCCGCCGTGACGCCCATAAAGGCCTGGCCACCCTGTGCATCGGTGGCGGTCAAGGCGTAGCGTTGGCCATCGAACGCTAGACCTGCGCGACGCGAGCGGGTATCACCCTAAGGTGTAATAGTCGCCGGCGGCGGCACCCGCCACCCTGACAACAACGCCCGCACAACAAGAAGAGAAGCCCATGCGAACCCTGACGACCCTGACCGGCAACAGCCAAAAGCTCGACGGCGGTGCCATGTTCGGCAATGCGCCCAAGGCACTCTGGCAGCGCTGGATGACCCCAGATGAACTGAACAGCATTGACCTCGGCTGCCGCGCCCTGCTGGTGCAGGAAGCTGAGCGCACTATTCTGGTTGAAACCGGTATCGGCGCGTTCTTCAGCCCCGAGTTGAAACAGCGTTTCGGCGTGCAGGAAGAACGCCACGTGCTGCTCGATAGCCTGGCAGCGGCCGGCCTGAGCCATGTGGATATCGACATCGTGGTACTCACCCACCTGCACTTCGACCACGCTGGCGGCCTGCTCGCCGCGTGGGAGGCCAATAAACCGGCGCGCCTGCTGTTCCCTAACGCCCAGTTCGTCACCGGCCGCCGCCAATGGCAGCGCGCTTGTCAGCCGCACGCCCGCGACCGTGCGTCCTATATCCCCGAGTTACTGCAACTACTGGAGGCCAGCGGCCGCCTGCACCTGCTCGACGAAACCGAGAGTTGCGAGCTATTGGGCGCGGACTGGCGCTTGCATTGGAGCGATGGCCACACTCCGGGCCAGTTGATTCCCGAGGTGGCCATGCCAGATGGCCCGGTGGTATTCCCCGCCGACCTGATCCCCGGCGCGCCTTGGGTGCACCTGCCGATCACCATGGGCTACGACCGTTTCCCCGAAGGTTTGATCGAGGAGAAGGAAACCCTGCTGGCCGACCTGGTTGAGCGCGGCGGACGCCTGGTGTTCACCCACGACCCGGCAACCGCCATGGGCCGGGTTACCCGCGATGAAAAAGGTCGCTACGGCCTGCAGCAAACACTGAATCAAGCGACAAAACTGGCCAGCTGAGCGGTGCACTAAAGCCCGCCGCTGATACCCAGGTTAAGGCCGATGGCGGTGGCCAGGGACAGCGGTAGCAGCAGGGTGTCGAGCAACGCGCTGGCCGGCAGATCGACAACCGGGTAAGCCGGGGCTTCAGCACCGAAGCGATCAATCGCGCAGCAGCCACCTTGCAGCGCGTACCAATCCAGGCGCGTGCCGGCATACACCACCGGTGCGCCCGGTTTGGCCGCATCGAGGGTGCGCACGGTCGCGCAACTGCTGAGAGTCAGGCTCAACAGCACCGCAGCGACCGCTCGGGCCAGCGGCTTATTCATCCGGGGTGCTCTGGTGATGTTCGCCCCAACGCGGCAGCATGTCTTGCGGTACACCCAGACAGTTGAGGATGCGCGCCACGACGAAGTCGATCAGGTCATCGATGGTCTGCGGCTGGTGATAAAAGCCTGGTGCAGCCGGCAGGATGGTCGCGCCCATGTTCGACAGCTTGAGCATGTTCTCCAAGTGAATGCTGGAGAACGGCGCTTCGCGCGGCACCAGAATCAACTGGCGGCGCTCCTTCAACACCACATCCGCGGCGCGCTCAATCAGGTTATTGCAGGCGCCATTGGCAATCGCCGACAACGAGCCGGTGCTGCAGGGCACCACCACCATCGCCGAAGGCGCACCGGAGCCCGAGGCCGCCGGCGCCATCCAGTCTTCCTTGCCATACACGCGAATCTGCCCGGGCACCGCGCCGGTGTATTCATTCAAAAACGCCTGCATGGCCTGCGGTTTACTCGGCAGGCTGACATCGGTTTCGGTGGCCATCACCAGCTGCGCGGCCTTGGAAATCAGAAAGTGCACCTCGCGGTCTTCGCGCACCAGGCAGTCGAGCAGGCGCAAACCGTACTGCGCGCCGGAAGCGCCGGTCATGGCCAGGGTAATGCGTTCGGGACCGCTCATATATTCACTCTCAAAGTTGCTGCGCTGATATCTACTCGACTAGGTCGTAGGATGGGTGGAGCGAAGCGATACCCATTAATATCGGCTCGATGGGTATCGTCGCTACGCGCCTCAACCCATCCTACTCAGCCAGGGCCACTGCCAGCTTGCCGTGCAGGCCACCGAAGCCACCGTTGCTCATCACCACAATCTGGGTGCCCGGCGCCGCTTCAGCCTTGACCCCGGCAATGATCACCTCCAGCGAGTCACAGACTTGAGTCGGCACCGTCGAGGTGGCAACAGTGGCTGCCAAGTCCCAGCCCAGATTCGGCGGTGCGTACCAGTACACCGAGTCAGCCTGCACCACCGACTCCGGCAAGCCATCGCGGTGCGCACCGAGCTTCATCGAGTTGGAGCGCGGCTCGACAATGGCGATCAGCTTGGCGTCGCCGATACGCTTGCGCAGGCCATCCAAGGTGGTGGCAATCGCCGTTGGGTGGTGGGCGAAGTCATCGAAGATGGTCACGCCATTCACTTCAGCGACCTTCTCCATGCGCCGCTTGGCGTTGATAAAGCTGCACAGCGCAGCGATGCCCAGCTCCGGTACCACGCCGACATGCCGCGCCGCGGCCAAAACGGCCAGAGCATTGGCGACGTTGTGTTGGCCAGTCAGCTGCCAGTCCACCACGCCTGCTGTTTTACCTTCGAAGCTCACTTCAAAGCGCGAGCCGTCTGCGCTGAGCAGGCTCGCTTGCCATTGGCCGCCTTCACCGGTGGTTGCGACCTCCGTCCAGCAACCCATCTCGATCACCCGCTTGAGCGCAGGCTCGGTGGTCGGGTGAATGATCAGGCCTTCGCCTGGGATGGTGCGCACCAGATGATGGAACTGCCGCTCGATGGCCGGCAGATCGGGGAAGATGTCGGCGTGATCGAATTCCAGGTTATTCAGGATCGCGGTGCGCGGGCGGTAGTGGACGAACTTGCTGCGCTTGTCGAAGAAGGCGCTGTCGTATTCGTCAGCCTCAACCACAAAGAATGGCGTATCGCCGAGGCGTGCGGAAATACCGAAATTCTGCGGCACGCCACCAATCAAAAAGCCCGGGCTCATGCCGGCATGTTCAAGCACCCAAGCGAGCATGCTCGAACTGCTGGTTTTGCCATGGGTACCGGCCACCGCCATCACCCAGCGGCCTTGCAGCACGTGATCAGCCAGCCACTGCGGGCCGCTGACATAGGACAGGCCTTTGTTCAGCACATATTCCACCGCCGGGTTGCCGCGCGACAGGGCATTGCCGATCACCACCAGATCCGGCGCGGGCTCAAGCTGGGCGGCGTCATAGCCCTGGGTCAGCTCGATGCCCTGAGCTTGCAGCTGGGTGCTCATGGGTGGGTAAACGTTGGCGTCGGAGCCGGTTACACGGTGGCCGAGTTCTTTGGCCAGCACCGCCAGCGAGCCCATAAAGGTGCCGCAGATGCCGAGGATATGGATATGCATGATTTACCTTGAAGGTGCTCTCAAAAACCGGGGAGTAGGCGCGCTAAAAACTGGCCGCAGGTTAGCACAGCAGCGCCGCACAGCAGAGGCCAGGCGCTGCGTTGCGCACCTGATCTCAGACCGCTGAGCGCACCTTGAGCCCATGCTTGCGCAACTTGCGATACAGCGTATTGCGGCTGATGCCCAACTGTTCGGCACTGCGGCTCATGTGCCAATGCTGCGCCTCTAGGACCGCGAGTAATGCCTGACGTTCGGCGTCGCCCAACTGGTCTGACGTCGCCACGGACGGCAGCGTTGGCGCTGCCCGCGCATGACGAATCTCCACAGGCAGCTCTGCACGCTTGATCACCCCGTGCTCGCTGAGCGCACAGAGGGTGCGCAGCACGTTGCGCAATTGCCGCACATTACCCGGCCAGGCGAACGCAAGCAGCGCCTCACGAGCGGGCGCTTCGAGGTGAACGGGTTGCCCACGCGCTTCCTCAGCCAGGAGAAACTCCAGCAACTCGCGCTTATCCGTCCGCTCACGCAGCGCCGGCAACTCGACCATCAGGCCATTGAGGCGGTAGAACAGGTCTTCACGGAACTGGCCATTGCCTACCCGCTCATTCAGGTCACGGTGACTGGCACTGATCACCCGCACATCGATGGCCTGCGACTCACCACCAATCGGCTCGACGCGGCGCTCTTCCAGCACCCGCAGCAAACGCGTCTGCAGCGCCAGCGGCATGTCGCCAATTTCATCGAGGAACAGGGTGCCACCGTCGGCCTGCTGCAACTTGCCGCGCATGCCTTCCTTAAGCGCCCCGGTAAAGCTGCCGCCGCGATAACCAAACAGCTCGCTCTCGATCAGGCTCTCGGGGATCGCCGAACAGTTCAGCGCGACAAAGGGCTTACTGCTGCGTGAGCTGACTTGGTGCAAAGCCTTGGCAAAGGCCTCCTTGCCGGTGCCGGTTTCACCGCCGATCAACAACGGCACATCACGTTCATAAACCCTCTGAGCGCGGCGGAAGTTGTTCTGCAACTCAGGGTCGGCCAAACACAGCGCTGGCGGCGCCACTGCCGGCGCACCGAGCACTTTAAAGCTGCGCCGTGGCTGGCCGCGAAGCATGGCGAAGAGCAGCTGGCCACGCTGGGTATACAACGGCCAACTGGCGCTTGGTTGGACCGAAGCGCGGCCGAGCAGATCATCCAGATGACAGTCGAAGACTTCGACCAAGGTGCGCCCAAGCAGTTGTCGCCGGGACAAACCCAGCAGGTTGATTGCGCTCTGGTTCACCGCCCGCACCCGGCCATCGCCGTCGAACGCCAGCAAACCCTCACTGAACTGGCCGATGTATTCGGCCTGAACGTGGAAGCGCAACAGCCACTCATCTTCGAAGCTGCGCAAAAAGTGGCAGCCCTCGATGGCTTTGGCCGACAGGTTGACCAAGGCCATGGTGTGGAACTGGCTCTGCCGCGAGACGTCATCGCGCGCCGAGGACACATCCAGCACCGCCAGCAGCTCACCGTGCGGGTCAAACACCGGGCTGGCTGAGCAGGTCAAGCCGGTGTGTCGACTGCGGAAATGCTCGTTTTGATGAATGGTCAGCGGTTGCCGCTCGACCAGGCAGGTGCCGATGCCGTTGGTGCCTTCACAGGCCTCACTCCAGTCGGCCCCCAACCATAGACCGGCGCGCTCGAACGTGCGCTTTTCCGCCTGTTCGGTAATGCAGTTAAGGATCATCCCGCGGGCATCGGTCAGCAGCACCGCGTGGCCACTGCTGGCTAGCTGGCGGTGCAGGCTGTGCATTTCAACATTGGAGATTTCCAACACCTGCTGCAATTGTTCGCGGCGCTCGAGCAGGCGCGCCTGCTCGGCCACTGCCGGCTGTAGATCCTGCGCCGGGTCGAGGTTGTGCTGCTGCAGGCAGCGCAGCCAGGACTTCGCCACCGAGGAATCAGTCGCCGGGTCGGCGATCTGCCCACGGCCCTGAGCCGCTGTAAGCACGCGCTCGGCGTGAAGCTTTGCTGGGTTGTGCATTGTTCTTGTTCTCCACTCTGGAGCCGCACGTAATTGGCCGAGCATCACCCAGCCGCCCGGCCATTGCAAGGCAGCCTAACCGCTGAGTCACTGCGCTGTATCGCATCTGGTACAAAGTGTCACCATGGCTGCGCCACAGCCGATACACACATACACCACTAGCCATCGAATAAATCAGCGCAAGCCTTCTAAATCAACCATTTGCGACTTCTGGCCCGCCCCTTGCTCTGGTTCTCCGGTAAGCGCCACAGCGCTCTCCGCGGCAGCACCAGAACAAACATAAGAATCAGGAGATATTCAGCATGCGTTACGCTCATCCCGGCACCGAAGGTGCACTCGTTTCGTTCAAATCCCGCTACGGCAATTACATCGGCGGCGAGTTCGTGGCCCCCGTTAAAGGCCAGTACTTCACCAACACCTCGCCGGTCAACGGCCTGCCGATTGCTGAGTTCCCCCGCTCCACTGCCGAAGACATCGACAAGGCGCTGGATGCCGCCCACGCCGCCGCCGACGCCTGGGGCAAAACCTCGGCGCAGGATCGCTCGCGGGTGCTGCTGAAAATTGCCGACCGCATCGAAGAGCACCTTGAAGTACTGGCCATCACCGAAACCTGGGACAACGGCAAAGCGGTTCGCGAAACCCTCAATGCCGACATCCCGCTGGCCGCCGATCACTTCCGCTATTTCGCCGGCTGCATCCGCGCCCAAGAAGGCAGCAGCGCCGAGATCAACGAACTCACCGCCGCCTATCACTTCCATGAACCGCTGGGCGTAGTTGGACAGATCATCCCGTGGAACTTCCCGCTGCTGATGGCCGCGTGGAAACTCGCACCGGCGTTGGCCGCCGGTAACTGCGTGGTGCTCAAGCCAGCCGAGCAGACGCCGCTGGGCATTAGTGTATTGATGGAGCTGATCGGCGACCTGCTGCCGCCCGGCGTGCTCAACGTGGTGCAAGGTTTCGGCAAAGAAGCCGGCGAAGCGTTGGCGACCAGTACGCGCATCGCCAAAATCGCCTTTACCGGCTCCACGCCGGTGGGCGCGCATATTCTTAAATGCGCCGCCGAGAACATTATTCCAAGCACCGTAGAGCTGGGCGGCAAGTCGCCGAACATCTTCTTCGAAGACATCATGCAGGCCGAACCGAGCTTCATCGAAAAAGCCGCTGAAGGCCTGGTACTCGCCTTCTTTAACCAAGGTGAAGTCTGCACCTGCCCATCCCGTGCACTGGTGCAGGAGTCGATCTACCCGGCCTTCATGGCGGAAGTGATGAAGAAGGTGACCCAGATCAAGCGCGGCGACCCGCTGGATACCGAAACCATGGTCGGCGCCCAGGCGTCCGAGCAGCAGTTCGACAAAATCCTCAGCTACCTGGAAGTTGCCAAGCAAGAAGGCGCCGAACTGCTCACCGGCGGTGCGGTAGAGAAACTCAGCGGCACCTTGGACGGCGGCTATTACATCCAGCCGACCCTGCTCAAGGGCCACAACAAGATGCGCGTGTTCCAGGAAGAGATTTTTGGCCCCGTAGTCAGCGTCACCACCTTCAAGGACGAAGCCGAAGCCCTGGCGATTGCCAACGACACCGAGTTCGGCCTCGGCGCTGGCCTGTGGACCCGCGACATTAACCGCGCCTACCGCATGGGCCGGGCGATCAAAGCCGGTCGCGTGTGGACCAACTGCTACCACCTGTACCCTGCGCATGCGGCGTTCGGCGGTTACAAGAAGTCCGGCGTTGGCCGGGAAAACCACAAGATGATGCTCGACTACTACCAGCAGACCAAAAACCTGCTGGTGAGTTACGACATCAACCCGATGGGCTTCTTCTGACCGACCCTCCCGGCGATTCACTCGCCGGGAGTCGCTTTAACTCCACGCGCTGAGTTTTTCGCAACGAATTTGGCTCAAGTGCCGACCTACATGACGCTCAAGCGAACGCCATGTAGGTCGCCTCGTGCACCAACCGTTGCGCGTTAGAACAACAATAAAAAGGTACAACGCAATGGATCAGATCGGTAATTACGTGCTCTACCTCATCATGTTCTGCGCCGTGCTGGGTGCCTTCGCGGCGATCCGCAACAGCGACGAAGGACTTGGT
>JAWWDH010000139.1:0-8208 GCA_033720015.1 Pseudomonas sp. | reverse complement strand
TATAGCCCTGTTGCAGCCAATGGCGGCTGCTTAACAAACGACAAAGACGTCGCATGAACCACGCCTCAGGGTGTTTGGCTTATGCGGCGTTTTTGCGTTTACGCCCCAATGTTTGGGGTCGGCACTTGCTCTGCGATCCAGTGCGTTGCTGGTAACGCTCTCAACCCCAGCTGTGGCAGAGGGTTTGTCGGCATTTCGGCGCATTCCGCTCCGAAACGCTAACAGCCCTTGTTCCCTTGGTGGCGTACCACAAGTACACCACCGCCCCGCTGGGTTATGCCCGCCGTGTCCACGACCATGGCGTCGTGTAATCCACCGGGACCCTTTTTTGCTGAATGAGGCTTTCGATGAATAGATCTTTCTGGAAATCCGGTCATACCCCAACGCTGTTCGCCGCGTTTCTGTATTTCGACCTGAGCTTCATGGTCTGGTACCTACTCGGCCCGATGGCCGTGCAGATTGCCACCGCACTTGAGTTGAGCGCCCAACAACGTGGCCTGATGGTCGCCACGCCAATTCTTGCCGGTGCCGTGTTGCGCATTGTCATGGGCTTTGCTGCTGATCGCCTGTCACCCAAGACCGCCGGCCTGACGGGCCAAGTCATCGTGATTGTGGCGCTGTTCTGCGCCTGGCAGGTCGGCATCAGCAGCTACGAGCAGGTATTGCTGCTCGGCCTGTTTCTCGGCGTTGCCGGAGCCGCTTTCGCCGTGGCATTACCTCTGGCGTCACAGTGGTACCCGCCGCAGCACCAGGGCACGGCCATGGGCATTGCCGGCGCGGGTAACTCCGGCACGGTACTGGCCGCACTGTTCGCCCCAGTCTTGGCGGCCGCCTTCGGCTGGCAAAACGTTTTCGGTTGGGCGTTGATTCCGCTGCTGGCAACACTGCTGATCTTCGCTCTGCTGGCCAAGAACGCGCCCGAGCGTCCCAAGCCCAAAGCCATGGCCGATTATTTGAAAGCCCTGGGCGACCGTGACTGCTGGTGGTTCATGTTTTTCTACAGCGTGACCTTTGGCGGGTTTATTGGTCTGGCCAGCGCCCTGCCAGGTTATTTCAACGACCAGTACGGCCTCAGCCCGGTAACCGCTGGCTACTACACCGCCGCCTGTGTCTGCGCTGGCAGCCTGATGCGGCCACTCGGTGGGGCATTGGCCGACCGTATCGGTGGTATCCGCTCGCTGATGATGATGTACACCCTGGCCTCGCTGAGCATTACTGCAGTGGGCTTCAATCTGGAAAGCGCAACCGCCGCACTTACCCTGTTCGTCACTGCCATGCTCGGCCTCGGCGCGGGTAACGGTGCGGTGTTTCAGCTTGTGCCACAGCGTTTTCGCAAAGAAATCGGCGTGATGACCGGACTAATCGGCATGGCCGGCGGCATTGGCGGCTTCCTTCTCGCCGCCGGTCTGGGCACCATCAAGCAGCAAACCGGTGACTATCAGCTGGGTCTATGGCTGTTCGCCAGCCTTGGTGTGCTCGCCTGGTTCGGCCTGTATGGCGTTAAGCTGCGCTGGCGCACCACCTGGGGCAGCGCAGCAGTCACCGCCGCCCGCGTGTAGTTGCACCAATCCAGGGGGATGATGCTGAGTTCATCCCCCTGAACACCCGGAGCTTACCCGGCAACCTAACCAGGAATTTTTGCATGGCGTTGCAACTGACCTTCGGTGAAGCCAGCGCCACTGGCCCGCGTAGCGAAAATCAGGATGCCATTCGCGTGGTCACACCTGCTCCGGCTCTGGCAGCCAGCAAAGGCTACCTGTTTGCCCTCGCTGACGGCGTCAGCCAATGCGCCGACGGTGGCCTAGCGGCCCGCGCCACCCTGCAAGCCCTCGCTCTGGATTACTACTCCACCCCGGAAACCTGGGCGGTTGCCCACGCTTTAGACCGTGTATTGGTTGCCCACAACCGCTGGCTGCAAGCCAATGGCGGCGGCCAACCCTTGCTCACCACGCTCAGCGCGCTGATCCTGCGCGGGCGACGCTTCACCTTGGCGCATGTCGGCGATTGCCGAGCCTATCGCTGGCTGGCGGGAAAGCTCGAGCGTCTGAGTGAGGATCATGTGTGGGAACAACCGGGCATGCAGCATGTGCTCAAACGCGCCATGGGCCTGGATCAGCATCTGGTGATGGACTACCTGGATGGCGAACTGCGCCAGGGCGAATGTTTCGTCTTGGTCAGCGACGGCGTCTGGGCCACCTTGGGTGATGCGGGTATTCAGCGCATTTTGCACGATGAACAGGATCTGCCAGCCGCCAGCCAGGCGCTGGTCAATGCCGCGCACCTAGCCGGCAGTCAGGATAATGCCAGCGCGCTCCTGCTGCGCGTCGATGCGCTGCCAGAAAGCGATCTGGCCGACACCCTGGCGCAATTGCAGCACTGGCCGCTACCGGTAAAACTGCGCGAGGGGCAGAACTTCGAAGGCTGGCAGGTTGCATGCTTACTGGCTGAGTCACGTCAATCGCTGGTTTACCGTGTACGTGACGCCCAAGCGCGACGCTGGCTACTGAAAACTCTGCCAAGCGGGCGCAGCGACGAACCGCAAGCCGGCTCCGCCCTCCTGCTTGAAGAATGGTTTTTGCGCCGCGTAGCCGGGCGTTTCTTTGCCGACGTACATCCGCTGCCACAACGCCAGCACCTGTATTACGTGCAACGCGAATACGCCGGTCAGACCCTCGCCGAGCACATTCGCCTAAGTGGTCCGCTCGGCCTGCCGGAATGGCTGGATATTGCCCCGCGCCTGATTAAAGCCCTGGGCATGCTGCACCGGCGCAATATTCTGCACCGTGATATCAAACCGGAGAACCTGCTGTGGGGTGATGACGGCGAATTACGGGTGCTGGACTTCGGCCTGGCCTACTGCCCTGGCCTGAGCAGGGATGAGGCTTGCGAGTTGCCCGGCACCCCCAGTTATATCGCACCTGAAGCCTTTACCGGCAGCGCGCCTAGCCCGCAGCAGGATCTCTACAGCGCCGGCGTGACCTTGTATTTTCTGCTTACCGGGCACTATCCCTATGGCGAAATTGAAGCCTTTCAGCACCCGCGCTTTGGCCAACCGACTCCAGCCAGTCGCTACCGCCCTGATTTGCCCAACTGGGTCGACGACAGCCTCAACCGCGCCCTCAGTGCTGACCCCAAGCAGCGCTATGAAACCGCCGAAGAGTGGCTACTCAACCTTGAGCAAACGGAACGTAGATCCCTCAGCAGCCGGCCACGCCCACTACTGGAGCGCGAACCGCTGCTGGTCTGGCGCAGCGTGGCATTGTTTTCCCTGTTATTGAACTTGGCGCTACTGATCGGATTACTGCAATAGAAGCGCACGACTCGCACTAATGTGGCGCAAAGCGCCTCTAAAAGGTGCAATAGATATTCAGGATAGGCCTGTAACCCACATAAGCCTTATAAAACAGCCTCTAGTAAGTTGGCACAGGCCCTGCATTGTTAATTACACAATGTAATAAATCGCGACCTCAACGAAGACGGTCGTACTTCCCGATAAAACGGGACTTGGACAAAGGCGTCCTCGCTAGGTAACTAGCGGGACGCCTTTTTTGTTTTTAACTGCGTTTTTAGCGGATCGCCCACGATCTGAGCAATTGCTGTAACACGCGTTCGCATAGCGAAAACAACCCACTGCTGGCGATGCAAAATACCTAAGGAGATCAACATGAGCGCAAAAGTCTGGCTGGTAGGCGCAGGCCCTGGTGATCCGGACTTGCTGACCCTCAAGGCAGTCAAAGCCCTGAAGCAGGCCGACATCGTGATGATCGATGACCTGGTCAACCCTGCGGTGCTGGAGCACTGCCCTGCTGCGCGAATCATGCCGGTGGGCAAGCGCGGCGGTTGTCGCTCCACCCCGCAGGCATTTATCCAGCGCCTGATGCTGCGCTACGCACGCCAGGGTAAATGCGTGGTACGCCTGAAAGGTGGCGACCCGTGCATCTTCGGCCGCGGCAGTGAAGAGGCCGACTGGCTAAGCGAACATGACATCGAGGTAGAGCTGGTCAACGGCATAACCGCAGGATTAGCCGGTGCAACTAATTGCGGCATCCCCCTGACTTTGCGCGGGGTCGCACGCGGGGTCACGCTGATCACAGCGCACACTCAGGACGACAGCAGCCTGAACTGGGCAGCCCTGGCCCAAGGCGGGACCACCCTAGTGGTGTACATGGGCGTGGCTAAGCTGGCAGACATCCGCGAAAGTTTGCTGGCCGGCGGCATGCGTAGCGACATGCCCGTGGCCATGATTGAAAACGCCTCGCTCCCCCAGCAGCGTGAATGCCGCAGCACGCTCGCCGCGATGCAGCAGAGTGCCCATGACTTTCAACTGAAGAGTCCGGCCATCCTTGTCATTGGTGAGGTGGCGAACCAAGCGAATGTGCACGTTACGGCTCTAAGTGCCTGAGCACCTCGCGACTCAGCGAAGTTACTTTAGCCAGGCCGCCGGGCTTTTCACAGACAAAGAAAAGCCCGGCCTAAGCCGGGCTTTTCTATACAGCCAGATCGCTTACTGCTTGATCTGAGCTTCTACTTCAGCTTCTACGCGGCGGTTAACAGCGCGACCGGAGTCAGTGGCGTTGTCAGCAACCGGACGAGCTTCACCGTAGCCAGCAGCGTTAACGCGGTTAGCGTCTACACCGTACTGGTTGACCAGAACTTCACGAACGGCGTTAGCACGGTTCTCGGACAGTTTCTGGTTGTAGGCGTCGCTGCCCTTGGAGTCAGTGTGACCTTCAACCACGGTGGTGGTCTGTGGGTACTGCTTCATGAAGTCAGCCAGGTTCTTGATGTCGCCGTAGCTTTCTTCTTTAACGCTGGCTTTGTCGAAGTCGAACTTAACGTCCAGCTCAACACGAACCAGTTCCATCGGCTCTTCAGCAACAACTGGCTCAGCAACCGGCTCAGGAGCAGCAGCCACTACCGGGGCTGGCTTGCTGCCGCCGCCGAAGTTCATGCCGATACCGACGCTTGGTGCCCACTCGGTGTCGCCCTGGTCGATGTTGTACTGAGCTTCAACGCCAGCACGGGCATAGAAGTTGTCAGTGAAGTAGTACTTAGCACCGCCGCCAATGTTGGCAAAGGTAGAGCCGTTACGGCCGTTACGACCGGATTGACCGATGCTCTGATCGGAGAAACCTGCCGAAACGTAAGGACGCAGCGCGTCGCCAGCGTTGTTGAAGTGGTACAGAGCATCCAGAGCGGTGTTAGAGCCCTTGATGTTACGGCCATCTTCGCCACGGGCGTTGTGCACTTCGTCATAAGCCAGACGCAGTTCAACGTCGTCAGTCAGGTAGTAGCCAATGCTGCCGCCGAACAGGTTGCCGTTGTTTTTGAAGTCACGGGCGCTGTCGAACATTTCTTTCTTGGCAAAACCTTCCACTTCTACAGCGCCTTGGCCCTGAGCCAGAACGCTAAGTGAGGCTGTGGCCAACAACGAGCCAATGACAACGCCTAAAGTGTTTTTCAATTTCATTACTAATGTTCCCTATCTCATGGTGGCCAGTAAGTTGTCTGACAAACACAAGACAACTCAGCAGGTAATTCTACCAGAATTAACCGGTAACTATGATGCGTTTACTCCAGATAAGTTTCCGTGCTGTCGGAAAATTTATCGCGCAACCGATCAAGAGCGCGTTTATAGCGCATTTTCGTGGCGCTCAGGCCCATGTGCATGATGTCGGCAATCTCCTGGAACTCCAGCTCTGCGACAAAACGTAGCACCAGAATTTCCCGGTCGATGGGGTTGACGTGTACCAACCAACGATCAAGCCCGCCCTTGTCCTCAGGTTTTGGCTCCTTTTCTTCAGAGGCCTCTTCGAGCGGGTCCAAACTTAAGGCGTCAATAAGGCGGCGTTTGCGGCGCTCTTTACGGTACTGAGTGATGCATTCGTTGTACGTAATGCTGTACAGCCACGTTTTAAACTTTGACTTACCCTCAAAGTTTTTAAGGCCATATAAAACCTTGAGCATTACTTCCTGGCAAACATCATCGGCATCACGGTCGTTTCCCAAATAACGCGCGCAGACATTGAATAAAGTGCGTTGATAACGACGCATCAGTTCTTCATAGGCACGGGTTATGTGGAACAACTCGTCATGGGCGCGCGCCACCAACTCTTCATCCGAGAGCTCGCGGGGGTCGTATCGCAAAGATGCAGAGTGGGCTTTATTCAAAACGAGTCGGGCCGACAGTCAGGACATAAGCCAACGCAGCCTGAGGATCAGGCTGCTGTTTGGCCGCATACAATAACAGGGATTGGCCTTAGCGGCTGCTTACCTGCTGCTCAAGCAAGGTACGGTTGGCTACTGAAACCAGCTCGCCCGCCTCCGTTAGGAGCGTGGTTTTGACCGTACCGATCTCTTCGATCTGCCCTTCGACCTCACCAACCTGTACTTGTTGCCCCACTTCATACAATTCGCGCACATAAATGCCGGCCAGAATCTGACTAGCAATACCACGGCTGCCCAGACCGAGCGCCAGAGCGACCGCCAGCCCTACCGAGATCAGCACAATGGCAATCACGTTGTTCAGCAGATCAGTCTTGACCTCAAGCTGCCCGATGGCCACCGAGATACTGATGATGATCACCAGGCCCTGGGCAATCCGCCCCAGCCCGCTGGCATAATCCAGCCCTACACCCTCTGCCGCGCCGCGCACCAGCCCGCTGACCAGTTGCGCCAGCAGCACGCCGGCGAGCAGCACCAAAGCGGCACCAAAGACTTTCGGCAAATACAGGGCCAGTACATCAAGAGTCGCGGAAACCCGCTCCAGCCCGAGGGACTCGGCAGCGGTAACCAGAAAGATCAGTAGCACGAACCAGTAGACGATTTTCCCGATCAGCGTCGATACCGGTACCTGAATACCGCCACGGCTAAGAATTTTGGTCAGGCCAGTACCCGCCATCAAACGATCCAGACCGATCTTGCCGAGCAATTTGGACAACAGCGTGTCGAGGAACTTGGCCACCACAAACCCCAGCAGCACCACGACCATGGCGCCAAACAGCCGCGGGATAAAGGCGGCAATTGGGGTCCAGACGCTGGCCATTGCGTCAACCAGCACTTGAGTAAATTCCATGCTCAGTCAGCCTTATCAAGAGAAGAGTCAGAAGATTTGCGGCGCGAAACCGGTGCAACATGCGCCGAGCCGTTATTTATCGCGATCATCAGCGCACCTGCCCAGTGCCCCATCAAGGCAAACAAATCACCGGCACCGACCTGGCGGTTAGCGGTTTTCAGCACGCGATGCAGGCAAGCGTCATCGTCGTGATTCGAGGCGGGCGACTTGAGTAAATCGCGCAGTGATTCTTCAAAGGGATCGTGCATGACGCACCTCACAGGATGTGACGGCTAGACGAGATCAACACTGGGCAGGTCACATCAGATCCAGCGCAAGCGCCGAAACAGCAACCACTGCACCAGCGCCACCAGCGCCATTAACGAACAAGCCAGTAGAAAGCCGTACGGACTCTCTGAACCCGGAATGCCACCGACGTTGATCCCGAGCAAGCCCGTTAGAAAACTCATTGGCAGGAAAATCCCGGTAATGACGCCGAAACGGTACATGGTGCGGTTCATCCGCTCATCCATGCGCCGATTCTCAGCCTCAAGCAGCAGATTGACCCGCTCACGACTCAACTCCAACTCTTCAAGGTAACGCGTCAGGCGGTTATTCAGCTCATTCCAGTAACTGCTTTCGGCACCGACAAGCCAGGCCTGCGCACTGGCCGTTAGCTGCCCATAAATATCACGCTGAGGCGCGAGAAAGCGTCGCAGACTGGCGGCACGGCGGCGAATTTGCAGCAATGCGGAGTGGTCCGGGGCCTCGCTCTCCATAGCATCGGCACGCTCCTCCTGCTCATCAACCTGCTCGGACAGCTCGCCAACCAGCAGTTCGATCTTGTCCGTCAGGTAATGCGCAAGCCGCAGAATCAGTTCGGAGGAGGTTTTCGGCCCTCTGCCAGCTAATAAGTCTTCGACCAAGGCTTCGGTTGCATGCAAAGGCCGTAGACGCAGAGAAATTGCGCGCCGGGCATCGGCAAAAATGCGCACCGAGACCATGTCCTCGGGCTCTGCCCCAGGATTAAGGTTCAGGCCACGCAGAAACAGCAGCAACTGCTGTTATTTTAGGAAGAAGCATGTTAGAGGAAATAATTAGTAAAAAATTTGATGAGCTGGATTACCCTAACTTAACTTTGCCCCAAGATTTGG
>JAWWDH010000138.1:0-8247 GCA_033720015.1 Pseudomonas sp. | reverse complement strand
GGGTGGAAAAGAGCATGTATGGCAAGACCTACATGGGCATCGAACGGGCCACCTACCTTATTGGCGCGGATGGTAGGATCGCCGCGATCTGGCGCAAGGTGAAGGTGCCCGGCCATGCCGAGGCTGTACTTGAGGCTGAGGGCGGAATTGAATGAGTAGTAGCCGCGCCAACAAACCTGATACGCCTGCGGACATTCAACTACGGAACTGTCTGATAGCGCCCGTGAAGTGTAGCTTCACTATGATCGCCGGGGCAGGCTCCGGTAAGACCACATCACTTGTGAAGGGGCTCGCGACAATTATTTCAGCCCATGGCGCTGCACTGAAGCTCAACCGCCAACGAGTCGCCTGCATTACCTATACCGAGATTGCTGCGGGAGAAATCTGGGCGGACGTTGGAAGCAACCCGCTCGTTCATGTTTCAACTATCCATAGTTTCCTTTGGATGATCACACGGTCATTTCAGAATGATATCCGTGAATGGGTTGGCCGCAGGATTGATGAGAGGATTGCTGAGCTTGAAGCAACGGCAGCGGCTTTCGGCCCTCGGGTCCATCAGCGAACTCGAGACAAGAACCGCCGGGATGTCGCCCGCTATGAGGAGTCGAAAGCAGTCGTCCAGAGCGTTAGCAGCTTTACATACGGCACAGGGCCCAATTATCCAAGGGGTGTGCTGGGGCACGACGATATAATTCGAATGGCGACTGATTTCCTGCGTGAGCGACCACTGTTCCGGACGTTGCTGGCACAACAGTTCCCCTTTGTATTCGTCGATGAGGGGCAAGACACACAGGACGTCGTTGTCGAGGCGCTTAAGGCTGTTGCATTTCAGGCGGGTGCAAACTTCAGTCTCGGGTTCTTCGGTGACCCGATGCAGCGGATTTTTCCTACGGGGGTCGGTCGCATTAATTCGGAAGACAATTGGACCTCAATAGAGAAGGAAGAAAATTTTCGCTGTCCAACGACCGTCCTTGCAGTCGCAAATGCGATCCGCCGTAGTGGCGACGATCTGGTCCAAATCGGGGGCAGGACCGAAGAAGTTGATGGAGAGCGTCTACCTGTTGAAGGCACTGCGCGCATCTTTATCCTGCCAGCGGACGGCCGCCGCAATGAGTTTATGACAGCTGTCCGCGAATTCGTTGCTCAGTCAAATGATGATCCTGCTTGGCGGGAAGGACCCGAGGCAGAGGTAAAACTCCTCGTCATCGTGCATCGGATGGCAGCGATACGTCTTGGGTTTGGTGAACTGTACGCGTCAATGAATGACAGGGCTCCGAGCAAGTTTAGCGAAGGCTTTCTGGACGCCAGCGCCTGGCCGCTTCGGCCTTTTGAGACGTTCGTCCTGCCGATGATTGAGGTGACTGAAGCGGGCCACGAATTCGAGGCCATGGCGCTTCTGCGTAAGCATTGTCCGTGCCTTGCCAAAGAAACCCTACTTGGGAAGAACGTCTCAGAACTGCTTGGCCGCTTGAGGGCAGCAACCCACCGTCTTGTCGAGTTGATGACCGAGGGGAGTGGAGCTAGCAATCGTGATGTGCTCGTCCTGCTGCGTGATCAGCAACTAGTCACCCTCGATCCACGCATCCTGACCTACCTCGAAGAGGTGCCTCCTGATCAGGTTGAGGAAGAAAATGGTGACGACGAAGAAGATTCGCGTGAGATTTCTGCGATGGAAGCGTTCCTCAGGTGCCCTGCTGAGCAGTTTCGAGGATTTCGCCGCTACATTCAGCAGCAATCCCCATTTTCCACGCAGCAAGGCATTAAGGGGGCCGAATTTGAGCGTGTGCTCGTCGTCCTAGACGACGATGAGGGTACTCATGTTCAGTTCTCTTACGACAAGTATTTCGGCGTGAAAGAATTGTCGAAGCGCGACTTGGAGAACATGCGGGATGGAAAGGAAACGTCTGTCGACAGGACTCGTAGACTTTTCTATGTGTGCTGTACGCGGGCCCTAAAAGACCTTGTTGTCATATATTTTTCGACTACGCCAGATGCGGCTGAGCGGCAAGTAAGAGCGTCGGGTATATTCCCTGACGATGCAATCTTCTCAGAAGAAGCGCTTCGTTAGATTAGGAGCCAGCTCCTAATCCCGTTTTGGCCATCTTTTATGGCCGCCTAATGCCTAAAACAGAAGGGAGCGGTTGGCAGAGGCCAGTGAAGACACTGCCTCGGGTCAGGTGTAGGTGGAGGGCAACCGATTGCAGGCGGACAGCTGGGTCCTCGGCCAACCGCCTCTGCCCTCTAGCATTTCTGCCCATTACCGCATCAGCATGGTCCCTATCCGTTAAGTAGCAGACCAGTTACTTGCGTATCGAAACGACTTTTTTGTCGTGACTTTCCTTGATAGCTGACACCGAAAAATTCCCAGTTGCTGCTTCCTGAATGTGTTCACTCCACCAAGCCATCATCGGCCGTCTACGCTCGATATAGTCCGCCCGGTTATAGGCGCTGCGAACCTCGTCCTTGTCGACATGGGCAAGGGCTACCTCGATCAGTTCGGGATCCCAGCCATGCTCGTTGAGTATGGTGCTGGCCATTGAGCGCATGCCATGACTGACCAGCCGACCCTCGAATCCCATACGCTTTAGCGCCATGTTGGCGGTCTGGCTGTTGCAGTGGGTTCGAGGATTCCGGTCTGCAGGAAACACGTACTCCCGATGCCCGCTGTAGGGTTTGATTGCATCCAAAAGCGCTAGTGCTTGTTCCGTGAGCGGCACGATATGTATGCGCCGTTTCTTCATGCGCTCTGCAGGAATCGTCCAGATACGCTTTTCGAAGTCAATATCGGCCCAGCGGGTGGTGGCTGCCTCTGCTGGCCGGGTCATGGTGTTGAGTTGCCATTCGATAAGGCAGCGCGTCGTTCTTTTTATACTGGCATTGGCAATTGCGACCATGAGCTCTTTCAGCTCATCGGGAGCAAGTGCCGCCATGTTCTTCTTTTTCGGTTTTTTAAAGACGGAGCGAATCCCGCTGAGTGGATTTGCGTGAATCAGTCCCGAGTTGACCCCGTAGGTCATGATCTCGTTGAGACGCTGCGATAGCCGTTTAACGGTTTCAAGGCTGCCTTTGGTTTCGAGTGGCCGAAGCAGGTTGATGACTTGCGGTGCGGTGATGGCCGAGATTGGTGTGGTGCCCAAGTCCGGGAACACGTGCAGCGTCAGTGAGCGCCAGATGTCTTCAGCATAAGCAGGTGTTACTGCATCCTTCTTCAGCTCGTACCAGGAGGTCGCTACATTCTGAAATGTGTGCTCAGTTTCAGCCTTCTTGGCTTGCCCTAAAGCTTCCCGGTGTCTTTTCGGATCAGTTCCCATGGCAAGCAGTTCTCTCGCCTCAACGGTCAGTTTTCTAGCTTGCGCCAGAGAGAGTTCAGGATAGGTACCAAGCCCCATGTTGATGCGCTTCTTGGTTATGGGGTGGTGATAGTTGAGGTTCCATAGCCTCGAGCCATTGATTCTCACTCGCATCTGCAGGCCATTACCATCGCTCAGAACGTAATCCTTGTCCTTAGGCTTGGCGGCTTTGATTTTGAGTTCAGAAAGGGTGGTGGCTTTGGCGCCCATAGGTATTCCAGGAAGAGATTCTGTATTCCAAAAATTAGCACCTGAGTGCTTGGAATACAATTTGGAATACAGATGTGCGTGGCTTTGGGTGGATGCTGGTGGACTCCGGTGGCGCTGAAAGCCCCGTATTTGCTGGGCTTCAGGCACAAAAAAGGACGTCCGTGGACGCCCTTAGATGTATATTTGGTGGAGCCGGGGGGATTTGAACCCCCGTCCGCCAGTGCTCCGCTGTTGGTTCTACATGCTTAGCCGTGTCTACTGAGTTAACCCTTGGCCGCCCGACGGGCAGGGTGCTTTGGGCGAGTTGTGTAAGTTTTAGGCGCTTCGTCCACAACGTACTAGGCGACGATTCTGTTCTATATGACAATCATTTCGGGTTTACAGACATCCCCTAATGATTGCTGGAGCCGAAGCTACCAGAAGTGCGACTAGGCTGCTTACGCAGCTAGTTGAGCACCGTAATTGTCATCATTGGCAATTATAGAGTTTTGCAACAGTGGATTTACGAGTTCTGTTACCAACTCGGCATGCCCCTCAAGTTTCACTACCGGCGTCGAATCCTAATCGGCCCCAAAACTTGTGTTGCTGGTACTAAGACGCGAGTCTACGCCAAAGGTTCCATAACGTCGACCCGGTAATTGCCAAGCGGACGCTGAAGGGCTTTGCCGGCTATCATTACAGCCTGCATATTCGCTTTGTCTTTTGGATGAGACCCCTCGTATGCCGCGCGTGTCGCGTTACCCTCTACGTCAATGGATCTGGCGCGCTTTTGTGCAGAGTGCATTGGTTCCGCTGATTCTGGTCGAGTCGGTGCTGATCGCCGTGTACCTGCTGAGCAATTCGGCGATTCGTGATGCGCAGATTGAGCATTTGCAGCAAAACGCCCTAGATGACTTGTCGGCTGCCGTGGAGCGTGAGGTGCAGGTGATCAATGGTCGACTGCGCTCGGTGGAGGCGCAAGTGCAGATCTTTCGTGATGCTGCCGCCAATGCCTTGGCGAATCACGCGTTCCAGCCCGATGCGCTGGAGCGCCGGCGTCATGCGTTGACGGATAACGGGGTGTTTTACAGTCGCAGTGATGACGGCCGGGCAGCCTCGTTTTATGCCAACAGTACGCCGCTGGCGCAGCAGGACCACGCCAAGGCCTTGCGCCTTGCGCAGCTTGATCCCTTGATGCGTTCGATCCAGGCGGCCAACCCACGAGTCGCGGCAGCCTATTTCAATAGCTGGGACAGTTACAACCGCATCTACCCCTTTTTTATGACGCCCGAGCAGTATCCCCATGACATGGTGATACCTGACTACAACTTCTATTACCTGGCTGATGCCGAGCACAACCCCGAGCGAAAGGTGGCCTGGACCGATGTTTATCTCGACCCGGCAGGCATGGGTTGGATGATGTCGGCGGTGGCACCGGTTTATCGCGATGACTTTCTTGAAGGTGTCGTGGGGCTGGACATTACCGTCGGGCAGATGCTCGGCGAGATCAGCGAATTGGGAGTGCCTTGGCAGGGCTATGCCATGTTGGTCAGTCGCGATCACAACATCATGGCGCTGCCGAGTGCCGGCGAAGAGGACTTTGGTCTGCGCGAATTGACCGACTATTCCTATGCCGAGGCGGTGCGTCGGGAGGTGCTCAAACCAGAGGACTTTAACCTAGCCCGGCGTGCGGAAATGCAACCGCTGTTGCAGGCCATGGCAGCCGGGCAGGGCAATGTGCAGGAGGTTATGTTGGGTGGGCGCAAGCAGTTGATTGCCTGGAGTGAGATTCCGCAGACCGGCTGGCAGCTGCTGTTGGTGGTCGACGAGGCAAATATCTTCAGCCAGACCAACCGCTTAGCTGAACGCTATCTGCACATCGGTTACCTGCTGATTTTCGGTCTGGCGCTGTTCTATCTGCTGTTTTTTGCCTTTATGTGGTCACGCTCGCGGCGCTTGAGCGAGCAACTGATGCAGCCGATTGATGGGGTGGTCGGGATGATGCGCGAGCTGGGCCAGGGCAGCTATCAACCAGTAGCGCCGAGCAGCCAGATTGACGAGTTGATAAGCATGGCGGCGGCGGTGCAGCAAACCGGCGAACAGTTGCAGGCCAGTGAGGCGCAGCGCGTGCAGGCGCAGCGGATTCTCCAGTTGGTGTTGGAAAGCACCACGGAAAGCCTTTGGGAGATTGAGGCGCAGACCCTGAGCATCACGCTCAGTGAGCGCTTCCTCAAACGCTTCGGACTGACGCAGTCGAACATGAGCTTCAGTGAGTTCAATCAGCGCGTGCACCCCAATGATCTGGAGCGCCTTCGTCATCTGCGCCAGCTATTTGCCGCGAGTGGTGAGGAGCGCTTCGAGGCGGAGTACCGCTACGCAGATGCGCGTGGCGATTACGTCTGGCTGCTCAGTCGCGGCAAGGTCCTTGAGCGTGATAGCCAGGGGCGTGTCCTGCGTGCGGCGGGCACTCATGTCGATATCACTCGGCTCAAGCAAGTACAGGAGGATCTGCGTCGTGCCAGCCTAGACGCGCAAGCGGCCAGCCAGGCCAAGAGCCGTTTTCTGTCGAGCATGAGCCACGAGTTGCGCACGCCGCTCAATGCCATATATGGCTTTGGCCAGTTGATCGAGCTGGAGGTGCAAGACAAGCCAGAGGCTAAGCAGGAGGCCGATTACGCCCGTGAAATCATCAATGCCAGTCGCCACCTGACCTCACTGGTGGACGATATTCTTGATCTGTCGAGCATTGAGAGCCGCCGTCAGCAGCTCAAGTTGCAGCCGGTTGAAGTGGGCGCGCTGCTGTATGGCTGCGCCGAGTTGGTGCAGCCGGAGGTGCAGCAACGCCAATTGCAGTTGCAGGTGCTGGCGGAGGCCAACGCCGGCCTGTATGTGCAGGCGGATATGCGCCGGGTGCGCCAGGTCTTGCTCAACCTGTTGTCCAACGCGATTAAGTACAACAGCCCGCAAGGTTTGATTCGCATGGGCTATGAAGTGCGCCCGGACTGTGTGCGGTTGTGGGTTGAGGATAACGGCGCCGGGTTAAGCGTGGAGCAGCAAGCCAGCCTGTTCCAGCCGTTCCAGCGTCTGGGCCGAGAGAACTCCAATATTCCTGGCACCGGGATCGGCCTGGTGCTGTGCCGCGAGCTGGCCACTTTAATGGCTGGCGAGATGGGCTTTAGCAGCAGCGTTGGCCTGGGTAGCCGTTTCTGGATCGACCTGCCGGGTGCGGCGGCACCGATTGCGCAGGTCGAAGCGAGTGTGGCCGTGGTGTCGACGCCGCCCAGGAAATTGGCTGAGGTGTTATGTGTAGAAGATCACCCCGCCTGCTTGAAAGTGGTTCAGGAAGCGCTGCGTGAGTTTGCCGATGTGCGTGGTGTCGGGTCGGTTCAGCATGCGCTGGTTGAGTTGGAGCAATGCCCCCCGGCGCTGTTGCTACTCGATCTGGATTTGCCCGATGGTGACGGCATGCAGGTGCTTGACGCAATGCGGCTCAGCCCGCGTTTGCAGGGGGTGCCGGTGTTGGTCATCAGTGCGGCTGCGGATGAGGCGGTGTTTGCCGAAGCTCGTCGGCGCGGTGCGCAAGCCTGCCTGGCCAAGCCAATTGACTTGGGCCAGGTGCGCGGCTTGGCGCTTGACCTGTTAGGGCAAGCGCGTTGAGCGCTGCTGCAGCGTTGTTAGCTTGGTCGATAAACCTGGCTTTTTAGCGCCTGTGCTTATTCGCTGGCGTCGAGCAGTTGCAGGGCCTCGCCCAGCGCCTTGACCGAACCGCTGTGGTCTCCGGCCTTGTGCAAGGCTTCACCTTCGCTACGCAGTTGTTGCACCTGTGCAAGTACTGCGGCATCGCTTGGCGGGTTGGCTTTTAGCAGTTCATCGATCTTGGCCATATCGGCCGGGCAGTGCATGGCCCAGAGTGAGGTGCTGAGTAACGCGGTGGCAAGAAAAACGGCAAGACGGCGCATGGTCATTCTCCAGCAGGGATGGTGGGCTTTAAGTATAGAAAGCCCGCACCGGCTGGTTGCGCCGTTGGTCTGCTGGCTGTTTAGCGCGTGCTGCTGACCCGGTCCAGCAGATACACCAGCCCGTGGTAATCGATACCGCCATGTTGGCTCAGGCCGATTTCGCAGGTGCGGCTGGTGCTGATGCCTTCCTCGCAATATTGCACCGCTGACTTCAAGTCGCGCAGGGCGTGGCGGTTCAGCTCGGGGGTGGTAAAGCCCTTGTCGCCGGCAAAGCCGCAGCAATGAATGCCTTCCGGAATCACCACTTCAGTGGTGCAGCGGCGTACGATGTCGATCAACCCCTGTGCTTCACCTAAATGTTGGGTGCTGCAGGTGACATGCACCGCCACTGGCTTGCATTGTGGGGTGATGTGCAACCGCTCGAGCAGCTGTTCGCGGATAAATTTTACCGGGTCGTGCAGCTTGAGCCGGCTGTCCAGGCCGTCTTCAAGCAGGCGCAGGGTGCACGGGCTGGTGTCGCAGTAGATCGGGTCGAGGCCGCCACGGCTGGCCTTAAGCAGGGCGTCGATCAGCTTCTGCTTCTTGCGTTCTGCTTGCTCGGCATAGCCTTTTGAGGCGAACGGCTGGCCGCAGCAGAGGCTGTCCAGATCAGCCGGGAACACCACGTTAAAGCCGCCTTTTTCCAGCAGCGCGCGGGTTTTGTCGAGCAGCGGTACTTGCTCGGCATCTGTGGCCGCCGGGCCCATGGC
>JAWWDH010000137.1:0-8335 GCA_033720015.1 Pseudomonas sp. | reverse complement strand
GAGTGAGGGCGGCCCGGCCAGTGGTTGGAAACTTGGCGCAATACGTTCCAGTAACAGGCCGGACGGGCCGTCTTGCAGTCGTTGCAGTGGGCCGGCAACGCTGATCAGGTTGCTGTGTTCACCGGCGGCTATACAGGCGGCCATCTCACTGTGGGCAAGCCCGTCGCTGGTCACGTCACCTTTGAACATTTTCACCGCCATGGCCCACGCCGGCTGGTTGGGCTGTTGCCAGGTTGCACTGTGGATGATCCCCGAGGCGCCCTGACCGAGTATTTCACCCAGCACAAGGGTGTCGTGCGCGATGGCCGGCAATGGGTGTTGCCGGAGACTTTCAGCTTCGCTGGCGTCACTGAATGGATTGCTGGCAAAGGCCAGCCAGCACAAGGACGGTAAGCCCGTGAGCCATGCCGGCAGATGCTCTAGGCGGTTAGCCGCTATGCGCAGCAGCTGCAAGCGATGCAGGTTGGCCAGGCTCGCGGGTATCGCGCGTAGTCGGTTGCCCGCCAGCATCAGCTTTTGTAAGTACGCACAGTCACCTAACTCAGTCGGTAGCTGCTGCAGTCGATTGTCGGTCAGGATCAGCCAGCGCAACTTCGGTGGTAGTGCCGCAGCAGGCAGGTGTTGAATGCGGTTGCTCTTGAAACCGATCATTTCTAGCTGCGTGCACTGGCCCAACATCTCAGGTACTGAGGTGAACTGGTTGTCTGAGCAAAACAGAATGCGCAGCTTGTGCAGGCGCGCTAGGTCAGCGGGGAGTGCGCTGAGGCGGTTTCCTGAGAGGTTGAGAATTTCGAGGCTGTCGGCCAGAGAGAAAACCTCCTCTGGGAAGTCAGTCAGGTCGCAGCAAAGGTCCAGCCGAGTAATACCGGCCAGTTCACCGCTGCGAAGTTGTTCAAGGCTGTGCATAAGGAGAGGGGGCTCGCGCACTGGCAACAATGCCCAGTGATGTTTGGCTGACCAAGGGCGTAACCACAGCGGTAGCGGGCTGAGCTTGAAGCCGCCCGCTGCCGTGTGTTTATCCGCAGCAGTTGTTTAGTTGTCGTACCCCAGGTTCGGCGCTAACCAGCGCTCGCTGACGTTCAAGTCCTGCTGCTTGCGGGCGGTGTAGCTTTCCACCTGGTCTTTGTCGATCTTGCCGACGGCAAAATACTGCGCCTGGGGGTGGGCGAAGTACCAGCCGGAGACGGCTGCCGCCGGGAACATGGCGTAGTGCTCGGTGAGGAACACCCCGCTGCGGCCCTCTTTGTGGAACTCAGCCGCTGGGTCGAGCAGTTCAAACAGAGCCTTTTTCTCGGTGTGATCCGGGCACGCCGGGTAGCCGGGGGCAGGGCGGATGCCTTTGTAGGCTTCTTTGATCAACTCGTCGTTGCTCAGCGCCTCGTCGGGCTCGTAACCCCAATGGGTTTTGCGCACCTGTTGGTGCAGCCATTCGGCGCTGGCTTCGGCCAGGCGGTCGGCCAGGGCTTTGACCATGATCGAGTTGTAGTCGTCACCAGCGTCCTGGTAAGCCTTGGCCACGTCCTCGGCGCCGATACCGGCGGTGGTGATAAAGCCGCCGATGTAGTCGGTAACGCCGCTGTCTTTCGGCGCGACGAAGTCGGCCAGGGAGAAGTTCGGCTTGCCGTCCGGCTTGATGGTTTGCTGGCGCAAGTGGTGCAAGGTGGTCAGTTTTTCGCCGTTGTCGGCGTAGACGTCCAGGTCGTCGTCATTCACCTGATTGGCCGGCCAGAAACCAAATGTGGCGCGGGCACTGATCAGTTTTTCGTCGATCAGCTTCTTCAGCAGCGCCTGGGCATCGGCGAACAGCGCGGTGGCAGCTTCGCCAACCACTTCATCGGTGAGGATGCGCGGGTACTTGCCGGCCAGGTCCCAGGAGATAAAGAACGGCGTCCAGTCGATGTAGTCAACCAGTACATTAAGGTCGATATCCTCCAGCACTTTCACGCCGGTAAAGCTCGGTACGCTTGGCTGGTAGTTGGCCCAGTCGAACTTGGGCTTGTTCTCGACCGATTTGGCGTAGCTCAGGCGTTCGGTACGGGCGCTGCGGTTGGCGGTGCGCTCGCGTACTTCGATGTAGTCGAGGCGGGTGCGCTCGACAAAATCGGCTTTTAGTTCCTTCGACAGCAACTGAGTGGCCACACCTACGGCGCGCGAGGCGTCGGTGACGTAGATCACCGCGTCGTTCTGGTACTTGGGCTCGATTTTCACCGCCGTGTGGGCTTTTGAGGTGGTCGCGCCGCCGATCATCAGCGGCAGGCTAAAGCCCTGGCGCTGCATTTCACGGGCGACATGCACCATTTCGTCCAGCGATGGGGTGATCAGCCCGGACAGGCCGATGATGTCGCACTTTTCGGCAATCGCGGTTTGCAGGATTTTCTCGGCGGGTACCATCACGCCGAGGTCGACGATGTCGTAACCGTTACAGCCGAGCACCACGCCGACGATGTTTTTGCCGATGTCGTGTACGTCGCCTTTGACCGTGGCCATGAGGATCTTGCCTTTGGCTTCCGGCTTGTCGCCCTTTTCCAGCTCGATAAAGGGGATCAGGTGGCCAACCGCCTGTTTCATCACCCGGGCGGATTTCACCACCTGCGGGAGGAACATCTTGCCCGCGCCGAACAGGTCGCCGACCACGTTCATGCCGGCCATCAGCGGGCCTTCAATCACCTCGATAGGCCGGGCGCACTGCTGACGGCATTCTTCGGTGTCTTCGATGATGTGGCTGGTAATGCCCTTGACCAGCGCATGCTTGAGACGCTCGACCACGCCCCAGGTACGCCACTCTTCGGTTTCAACTTCCTTGACGCTGCCGTCGCCCTTGTAGTTGTCAGCAATGGCCAGCAAGGCTTCGGTGCCGTTCGGGGTACGGTTAAGCACCACGTCTTCCACCGCATCGCGCAGCTCTTTGGGAATCTGGTCGTAGATTTCCAGCTGGCCGGCGTTGACGATGCCCATGGTCAGGCCGTTCTGGATCGCGTAATACAAGAACACCGAGTGAATGGCTTCACGCACCGGGTTGTTGCCACGGAAGGAGAACGACACGTTGGACACGCCGCCCGAGGTCAGCGCATAGGGCAGGTGATCACGAATAAACGCACAGGCCTCGATAAAGTCGACGGCGTAGTTGTTGTGCTCTTCGATACCGGTGGCCACGGCGAAGATGTTCGGGTCGAAGATGATGTCTTCCGGCGGGAAGCCCACTTCATTGACCAGAATGTCGTAGCTGCGCTGGCAGATCTCGCGCTTACGCGCGGCAGTATCGGCCTGGCCGGCTTCGTCGAAGGCCATCACCACCACGGCAGCGCCATAACGCTTGCACAGATTGGCGTGGTGCTTGAACTGCTCGACGCCTTCCTTCATCGAGATCGAGTTGACGATGCCCTTGCCCTGGATGCACTTGAGGCCGGCCTCGATCACTTCCCACTTGGAGGAGTCGATCATGATCGGTACACGGGAGATATCCGGCTCGCCAGCGATCAGGTTCAAGAAGGTGACCATGGCCTTCTGCGAGTCGAGCATGCCCTCGTCCATGTTGATGTCGATCACCTGAGCGCCGGCTTCCACCTGCTGCAGGGCGACTTCGAGGGCTTCGGTGTAGTTGTCTTCACGGATCAGTCGGGCGAACTTGGCCGAACCGGTGATGTTGGTGCGCTCGCCGACGTTGATAAACAGCGAGTTGCGGTCGATGGTGAACGGCTCCAGGCCCGACAGGCGGCAGGCCTTGGGAATATCTGGAATGGCGCGTGGCTTGTACTTGGCCACTGCCTCGGCAATCGCCTTGATATGCGCAGGCGTGGTGCCGCAGCAGCCGCCGACGATGTTCAAAAAGCCGCTGGCGGCGAATTCTTCGACCACCACGGCCATTTCTTCCGGGCTTTCGTCGTATTCACCGAAAGCATTTGGCAGGCCAGCGTTGGGGTGCGCCGATACGTGGGTGTTGGCCTTGCCGGCCAACTCTTCCAGGTACGGACGCAGCTCTTTGGCACCAAGGGCGCAGTTCAAACCGACCGAAATGGGCTTGGCGTGGCTGATGGAGTTCCAGAACGCCTCAGTGGTTTGCCCGGACAACGTGCGCCCGGATGCGTCCGTGATGGTGCCGGAGATCATGATCGGCAACTCGAAGCCAAGCTCCTCATACACACCCTGCACGGCGAAAATAGCGGCCTTGGCGTTGAGGGTGTCAAAGATGGTTTCGATCAGAATCATGTCCGCGCCGCCTTCGATCAGGCCGCGGGTTGCCTCGGTGTAGTTCTCTACCAGCTCGTCGAAGGTGACGTTGCGGTAGCCGGGGTTATTTACATCCGGCGAGAGCGAGCAGGTGCGGCTGGTCGGGCCTAAGACGCCGGCAACAAAGCGCGGGCGCTCCGGGGTTTCCAGGGTCTTGGCGTCGGCCACGCTGCGGGCCAGGCGCGCGCCTTCGACGTTCAGCTCATACACCAGGCTCTCCATGCCGTAGTCGGCTTGGGATACTTGGGTGGCGTTGAAGGTGTTGGTCTCGAGAATGTCTGCGCCGGCGTCGAGGTAGGCCTTCTCGATGGCGCCGATCACGTCAGGACGGCTGAGGATCAGCAGGTCGTTGTTACCTTTGACATCCTGTGGCCAATCGGCGAAGCGCTCGCCCCGGTAGTCCTCTTCCTCCAGCTTGTAGCTCTGGATCATCGTACCCATGCCGCCGTCGAGGATCAGGATGCGCTCAGAGAGAGCCTTCTGCAGAGCGTGGAGGCGGGCGTTGCGATCAGACATGGAGAGCTACCTGGGTAACGTAAACAAAGGCGGCGATGATAACAAAGCTGCACGCTTTTGCAGCGCTCGCGATTTATCATGAATTCAGTTCATGTTGATGGGTTCGCCTTGCATTGCCGCAGACAGCTAGAATCGCCGCCTATGCCCTTTTAGAGACGCCTCTATGTTCTGCCGCTTACTGTTTAGCGCGTGTGTATTGTTCATCGGCTCAATACAGGCGGCCGAACGGCTCTCTTACAACCGCGATATTCAACCGATCTTTACCCAGCACTGCGTGGCTTGCCATGCCTGCTATGACGCGGCCTGCCAGCTCAATCTGGGCAGCGGCGAAGGCGTGCAGCGCGGCGCGAGCAAGGCCACGGTGTACAACGGTGTACGCACCCAGGCGCAGGCCACCACGCGTTTGTTTGTTGATGCCCATGACCCGGAGGCTTGGCAGCGCAAAGGCTTTACCTCGGTGCTGGAGTCACAAGGCACTCAGGCCGCGCTGCTGGCGCGTATGTTGGAGCTGGGCCACCAGCAACCGTTTGCCGCCAATAGCAAACTGCCAGCCGAGCTGGACATCAGCATCAAACGGGTTAACCAGTGCCCGCTGCCGCAGGAGTTCAGCGAATTTTCCAGTAAAAATCCGTTGGCGGGTATGCCGTTCGCGGTGACTGGTTTGAATGAGACGGACTACCAGACACTGCAAGAGTGGCTGAAGCAGGGCGCTGCGGTGGATCAGCCCGCGGAGCAAACCACCCCGGCTGAGGCGCAGCAAGTCGCTACTTGGGAGGCGTTTATGAACGCCTCGGGTGCCCGCGAGGCGTTGGTTTCGCGCTGGTTGTTCGAGCACTTGTTCCTCGCTCACCTGCATTTCGCCGAGGGCCAGCAAGGTCATTTCTTTCAGCTGGTGCGCTCGCGCACGCCCAGTGGCCAGCCGGTGGACATCATCGCGACGCGGCGACCGAATGATGACCCTGGCAGTGAGTTCTACTATCGTCTGATGCCGGTGCTGGGAGTGATCGTACACAAGACCCATATTACCTATGGGCTGAGTACGGCGAAGCTGGCGCGCATCAAGCAGCTGTTCTTCGCCACGGACTGGCAGGCCGATGCGGTACCTGGCTACGGCCTGCAGCGCCGCGCCAATCCGTTTGAGACCTTTGCCGCTATCCCGGCTCAAGCACGCTACCAATTCATGCTGGATAACGCCGAATACTTCGTGCGAACCTTTATTCGCGGGCCGGTGTGCCGTGGGCAAATTGCCACGGATGTGATTCGCGATAATTTCTGGACGTTGTTTCAGGACCCGCAACACGACCTTTACATCACCGACCCGGCGTACCGCGAGCAGGCGAACGCGCTGCTGGCCATGCCCGGACAGCTCGATAGCATCAGTGATCTCGTCGGCCTGTGGCGCACCTACCGCGATAAACGCAATGAATACGAAGGGCTGCGCCTGCAACGCTATGCCGACGCACCCGCGCCGAGTTGGTCGCATATCTGGGCCGGTAACGACAACGCGCTGTTATCGATCTTCCGTCAGCATGACAGCGCGTCGGTGCGTAAAGGCCTGATTGGTGAAATCCCGCAAACGATTTGGTGGCTGGACTTCCCCTTACTGGAACGCACCTATTACCAGTTGGTGGTTAATTACGATGTGTTCGGCAACGTGTCCCATCAGGCACAAACGCGGCTGTACTTTGATTTGATTCGCAACGGTGCGGAGGTCAACTTCCTGCGCTTGATGCCGGCCACGTCGCGTAAAGGCTATTTGAGCGATTGGTACCAGAGCGGCGGCAAGCTGAAAGTCTGGCTCGATTACCACGCCATCGATAGCCAAACGCCGAGTGCTTTGCGGCTGACGGGCAGCGATCCCAAGCGCAGTTTTGTCGAGACCTTGCTGGAGCGGTACGGCAGCTTGAATGCGCGGCCTGACCCGATCAATCGTTGCAGCGGCGCAAATTGTCATCGACCCGGACTGGCTGGCGAGTTGCAGTATGCCGAACAGTCCTTGAGCCGCCTGACGGCCAAGCCTGCAGGCACACTCAAGGTGATTGATCAGCTACCGGAGGCCACCCTGCTGAGGGTGGCAATGGCCGATGGCCAGCGTGAGGTGTACAGCCTGCTGCGCAACCGCGCGCACAGTAACGTGGCCTTTATGTTGGGCGAAGAACTGCGCTACCAGCCGGCACTGGATAGCCTGACGGTGTATCCGGGGGTGCTCAGCAGCTACCCGAACTTTATCTTCAATATCCCGGTGGCGCAGGTCGCGGAGTTTGTCGCGGCGCTGGAGCAAGCGCGTGATGCGTCTGCCTTCGAACGGGTGGTCGAGCGCTGGGGCATTCGCCGCACGCATCCCGAGTTTTGGCGCTACTTCCACGATATGGCGGCGTATATCCAACAAACCGAGCCCCTTGAGGCCGGTGTGCTGGATATGAATCGCTATGAGAATTTGTAGCGGCGGGGCAGGCGACACATCTGCAGGTTATTGGCCTGCAGATGCGTGCTGACTGTTTTAGCGGTTGAAGCGCTCGACCAAGGCATACTGGCCCTGGGCTGTCGCGGTGAGGGCTTCGCTGAGCCGGGCGGTGTCATGCGCTTCGCCCGCCGTCTCGTCGGCGAGTTGGGCGATGGTGGTGATGCTGCGGTTGACCTCGTCGGCGACGGCGCTCTGCTCCTCGGCGGCAGCGGCGATCTGGTCGGCCATATCGGCGATATTGGCCACGGCGTCACTGATCCCAGCCAGGGCGTCATCGGCCTGTTGCACACGCACAACGCCTTCTTCGGCCTGTTTACGGCCGATTTCCATGGTGGTCACGGCTTCCTCTGCTGTGCGCTGCAGCTTGGCAATCAGTTGGTGAATCTGCCCGGTTGATTCAGCGGTACGCTGCGCCAGTGAACGGACTTCGTCGGCTACCACGGCAAAGCCACGGCCCATTTCACCGGCCCGGGCGGCTTCGATGGCGGCGTTCAGCGCGAGCAGGTTGGTCTGGTCGGCGATGCCTTTGATCACATCAACCACGCCGCCGATTTCATTGCTGTCTTGCGCCAGGCGGGTCACTGTTTCACCGGTATCACCCACCGACTGCGACAGGCGCTGAATGGCCTGGCGGGTTTCGCTGGCAATAGTGCGGCCGGCGCTGGTCAGGCGGTTGGCATCCTGGGTGGCGATGGCGGTGCGCGCCACGTTGCTCGCCACTTCCAGGGTGGTGGCGGCCATTTCATTGATGGCGGTGGCAACCTGATCGGTTTCGCTGCGCTGACGTTCAAGCCCGGCGGAGCTGTTGTGCGCTAAAGAGTCGGCCTGCTTGGCTTGCAGGGTCAGTTGCTCGGCGGTGTCCTGCAGGCGCGTCAGGCAGGTTTTCAGGCGCGCTTCCTGGCTGAGCAGAGACATTTCCAGGCGACCTTCGGCTCCACGACTGTCGGTGTACATCTTTGCAATCAGCGGGTCGGAGGTGGTCTGCTCAGCCATGCCCAGCAGGCGCTTGAGGCCGCGTTGCTGCCAGCTTATCCCGGCCAGGCCGAGCGGAATCGAGAGGGCTGCGGCGAGAGCAAAGCCCCAGCTGGTGTCGAGCCAGGCACCGATGAGAAAGCCAATCTGGCTAAT
>JAWWDH010000136.1:0-8370 GCA_033720015.1 Pseudomonas sp. | reverse complement strand
CCGGTCGTCGATCGGCAGAACGCCAACGATTCGTTGTACCGTCCGCTGGCACCGAACTTCGACAGCAATATCGCCTTCCAGGCTGCCCTGGAACTGGTGATCGAAGGCACCAAGCAGCCAAACGGTTACACCGAGCCAGTCCTGCACCGCCGCCGCCGCGAGTTCAAAGCCGCTAACGGCCTGTAACTCGCAGTCGCTGTGAAAAAACCGCCCTCCGGGGCGGTTTTTTTTGGCTGACGATTGGCCAAGGTCGCCGCTCACGCCTGCGTATCGACGCGCGAGGGCGTAAGCGGATGGCGTCTAGACTTACGTCCAATGGCAGCATTTCCTGCCACGGCCGAGCATAGGCTACTGATCATTGTCGAGATGCCCATGAGCACAACGGACGCATTCGCCCAGGCAGGCAAGACGGCGGTGCTGCAGAACATCCATGGCACCATGGCGTTTCTGCAGAAATTCCCGCCGTTCAACCAGATGGATACCGCCCACCTGGCGTATCTGGTGGAGAACTGCCAGCTGCGCTTCTATGGCGCTGGCGAAACCATCGTCAAACCGGACGACGGCCCGGTTGAGCAGTTCTTTATCGTCAAGCAGGGTCGCGTGCACGGCGAGCGGCCACATTCGGCGCGGCGCGGCACGGAAACCACCTTCGAGATCACCACCGGTGAATGCTTCCCCCTGGCCGCCCTGATTGGTGAACGCGCCACCCGCACCGAGCATCTGGCCGCCGAAGACACCTTCTGCCTGCTGCTGAACAAACCCGCCTTTATCAAACTGTTCGGCCTGTCCAACCCACTGCGCGACTTCGCCCTGCGCGGCGTCAGCAGCCTGCTCGATCAGGCTAACCAACAGGTACAGATGCGTGCGGTGGAAACCCTCGGCGCACAGTATTCGCTGGACACCCGACTCGGCGAGCTGGCCATGCGCACGCCCATCAGCTGCGCCCCACAGATGCCGCTGCGTGACGCGGTAAAACTGATGCATGAACAGCAGGTTGGCAGCATCGTTATTGTCGACCAAGCGCTCAAGCCATTGGGTATTTTTACCCTGCGCGACCTGCGCCGGGTGGTCGCGGACGGCAGTGTGCTGGAACAGCCTATTGCCAGCCTGATGACCCCCTCGCCCTTCTATTTGCCGCCGGATGCCAGCGCGTTCGAGGCGGCCATGGCCATGACCGAGCGGCATATCGCCCACGTTTGCCTGGTGCAGCATGACAAGCTGTGCGGGGTGATTTCCGAGCGCGACCTGTTCAGCCTGCAACGGGTTGACCTGGTGCACCTGGCGCGCACCATTCGCCATGCCGGCCGGGTGGAAACCCTGGCGGCGCTGCGCAGTGATGTCTGCCAACTGGTCGACAACATGCTCGCCCACGGTGCCAGCTCGACCCAGATAACCCAGCTGATCACCCTGCTCAACGACCACACCGTGTGCCGAGTGATCGAGCTGACCCTGGAAGACCTCGGCGACCCCGGCATACCCTTCACCTGGCTGGTGTTCGGCAGCGAAGGCCGCAGCGAACAGACCCTGTACACCGACCAAGACAACGGCATCCTGTTCGAGGCCGCTGACGCTGCCGAGGCCGCCGCCATTCGCGGCCAGCTCTTGCCGTTGGCCCATGAAATCAACCTGCGCCTGGCGCAGTGCGGCTTCACCCTGTGCAAGGGCAACATCATGGCCGGCAACCCCGCGCTATGCCTGTCGCGCCAGGAGTGGCGCAAGCGCTTCGACAGCTTTGTCCACGCCACCACCCCGGAGAACCTGCTGGCCTCCAGCATCTACTTCGACCTGCGCAGCGTGTGGGGTGATCCGCAGGGCTGCGAGCAACTGCGTCAGGAAATACTTAAACAGGTCGCGAGCAATAGCCTGTTTCAGCGCATGATGGCTGAAAACGCTTTGCGCCAGCGTCCGCCTGTTGGCCTGTTCCGTGACTTTGTCGTGGCCCGTAAAGGTGCCGAGAAAGACACCCTGGACCTCAAAGTGCAAGGCCTGACGCCCTTTGTCGATGGCGCGCGCCTGCTGGCGCTGGCTCACGGCGTGAGCACCTGCAACACCCTGGAACGCCTGCGTGAGCTGATCGACCAGGGCGTTATCGAGGCCCAGGACGGCGCGGCGTATGAGGAGGCCTACCACTACATCCAGCAAGCGCGCATGCAGCAACACCAACTGCAGGCGCGTAACGGCCAGCCCTATTCCAACCGGGTTGACCCCGACAAGCTCAATCACCTCGACCGGCGCATTCTGCGCGAGTCTTTCCGCCAGGCGCAGCGCCTGCAAAGCAGCCTGGCCGCGAGGTATCAGCTATGAACACATTCAACTGGCTCACGGGGCGCAGACCGGCACTGTCGCAGACACAACTGCAGCGCCGGGAAAACCTGGCGCCGCCAGCAGCACTCGACGAGCAGCCGCTGCAGCAGCAGCGTTTCGTTGTTCTCGATCTGGAAACCAGCGGCCTGAACATGCGCCGCGATCTGGTGCTGTCGATTGGCGCGGTGGTAATCGAGCATGGCGGCATCGACCTTAGCCAGCAATTCGAATGCACCCTGCAACGCGAGGGGCACCAGGCCAACCCCAGCACTCTGATCCACGGCATTGCACCCAGCGAAATTGCTGAGGGTGAAGCGCCTGCTGAGGCACTGCTGGCTTTTATGGAGTTCGTCGGCGATAGCCCACTGCTGGCCTTCCATGCCGAATTCGACCAACGCATGCTGGCCCGCGCACTTAAACAGAGCCTGGGCTACCGCTTGCAGCATGCGTTCTTTGATGTCGCGGAAATCGCCCCATTGCTGTGCCCCAAGGCCACAGTGGGCAATGCCGGCCTCGACGGCTGGACGCAGCATTTCGGCCTACAGGTGCAGCAGCGCCATCACGCCAGCGCCGACGCACTGGTCACCGCCGAACTGGCGCTGATCCTACTCAGCAAGGCGCGCCAGCAGGGCCTTGATAGCCTGCCAACGCTGCTGCAACAGCTCAATAGCAGGCGGCGCAAGCTGGCACATTCGATCTAGTGGCGGCGTACGCGCCGCCTCAATAAGTCAGCACATCACCCCCTGCCTGAGCACAGCTCAGGAACAGGCACGCCGGTAGAGCACCTCATCACGGTCTATTTGCTTCATCTGCTGCAACAGCGGCTTCTTTTGCGCATCCAGCGGCAGCAGCTCGGCGGTGCTGCAATTGAGCAAATGCGGCTGATGGCTGACCTGATCAACGTGCTGCTTTTCAAAGCGATACAGGTTGAAGGCCACGACGTTGTTAGACGCGGTGTTTTCACGCAGCAGGCTTTTGCTGTCGAGTACGGTAAACGCGGTGGTCATCGGCCAAAAGAAGGTCCAGGGCCGCCAGAACACCTCGCCAGTCTCGCTGGCCACCAGCACAGATTCGGCAGGCTGGCGCTGCAGCTGATGCTCAAACCAGGAATACTCGTAATAAATCTGATAGCTCAGCATACCCAGGCCGCCCAGCGCCGGGATGATCCACTTCGGTAAGCGGTTGCCTGACAGTTTGCGCAGCAGCATGGCGATACCAGCCGCCCCCAGCCCCGCAACTACGATGGCGAGTATTGTCCACAACATTGACTGACTCCCGAAAATAAAAAACTGCCTGAAGCAGTTTTTAACGTTGCACAGCAACGGCCCAAAGGGTGGGCGCCATGGATGGCCGCCAATAAAACGGGCCTCCCAAGGAGGCCCGCTAGTAAGACCCTGACCCCAATAGCTGAGTCAGGCTTGATTATGCTTAGTGGCTCAACGCGCCACCAGCACCTTTGGGAGTCCGTACGCTTTCGACCAGGTCCTGAATCTCCTGCGGCGGAGCCACAGTAGCCAGCGATACGGAGTAGGCGACTGCGAAGTTAATCACCGCCCCCACAGTACCGATTGACAGTGGCGAGATGCCGAACATCCAGTTATCCGGGGTGTTGGCGAAGGTCGCCGTGCCCGGAATAAAGAACCAGCCCAAGTACAGGAAGATGTACACGACGGTGAACACCAGGCCGACCAGCATGCCAGCAATAGCGCCCTTATCGTTTACCCGCTTGGAGAAGATCCCCATCATCAACGCCGGGAACAACGTAGCCGCCGCGATACCGAAGGCCAGCGCCACCACCTGCGCGGCAAAGCCTGGCGGATTGAGCCCCAGCCACGTGGCCAAGAGGATCGCCACCGCCATGGAAATTCGCGCAGCGCGCATTTCCCCCTTCTCACTGATTTTCGGATTGATCATGTTCTTGATCAGGTCATGACTCACCGCCGACGAGATCGCCAGCAACAAACCGGCAGCCGTCGACAATGCCGCGGCAATCGCACCCGCTGCAATCAGGCCAATGACCCAGCTCGGCAGGTTGGCAATTTCCGGGTTAGCCAGTACCAGGATGTCGTTGTTTACAACCAGCTCGTTACCCTTCCAGCCAAGCGCTTCAGCCGTCGGGGTAAAGGCTGGAGCAGCATCGTTATACAGCTGGATACGGCCGTCGCTGTTCTTGTCTTCCCACTGGATCAAACCGGTGGTTTCCCAGGTCTTCACCCACTCTGGACGCTCTTCATACGCCAGCGCAGGCGCTTCAACACCCTGCGGATAAACCGTGGTTAGCAGGTTCAGGCGAGCCATGGAAGCCACGGCAGGCGCAGTGAGATACAGCAGGGAGATAAAGATCAGCGTCCAACCAGCAGACCAACGTGCGTCAGCCACCTTCGGCACGGTGAAGAAGCGAATGATGACGTGTGGCAGACCCGCCGTACCAATCATCAGCGACATGGTAAAGAGCACCATGTTCAGCTTATTACTGACATCGGCGGTGTAGTCGGTAAAGCCCAGACCCGCCACGACTTCATTGAGCTTCTGCAGCAGCGGCAAACCAGACTCGGTGTGCTCGCTGAACATGCCGAACATCGGAATCGGGTTGCCGGTCAGTTGCAGGGAGATGAATACCGCCGGAATGGTGTAGGCAATGATCAGCACCACGTACTGCGCCACCTGGGTGTAGGTTATGCCCTTCATGCCGCCGAACACCGCGTAGCAGAACACCACACCAGCCGCGATCCAGATACCGGTGGAGTTGCTCACTTCAAGGAAGCGCGAGAACGCCACGCCCGCACCGGCCATCTGACCGATTACATAGGTCACGCAGATGATGATCAGGCACACCACGGCAGCCAGGCGTGCGCCGCTGCTGTAGAAGCGATCGCCGATGAAGTCCGGCACGGTGAACTTACCGAACTTACGCAGGTAAGGCGCCAGCAGCATGGCCAGCAGCACATAGCCGCCGGTCCAGCCCATCAGGAAGGTTGAGTTGGCATAACCGCCGGCGGCAATCAGACCCGCCATGGAGATAAAGGACGCCGCCGACATCCAGTCGGCCGCAGTGGCCATACCGTTGGTGATGGGGTGAACACCACCGCCGGCGACGTAGAATTCCTTGGTCGAGCCGGCACGGGCCCAGATGGCGATGCCGAAATAGAGCACGAAGGAGGCGCCCACAAACAGCATATTGATGACAAACTGGCTCATGGGTTATTCCTCGACATCGAATTGTTTGTCGAGTTTGTTCATTTTCCAGGCGTAGAAGAAAATGATCCCGACAAAGGTGATGATCGAACCTTGCTGGGCGAACCAGAACCCAAGGTCGGTGCCGCCAACAGAGATACCTGCCAACAGGGGTCGAAGCAGTATGGCGAAGCCGTATGACACCAGCGCCCAGACAATCAGGCTCCAAGTGATCAGCCGAACATTCGCCTTCCAATACGCTGCAGCGTTAGCTTTTTCAGAAGTCATAAACTCCTCCGGTTATTGTTATTCTCGTACCGTTTCAAACTAGCAGCGGATCCCACAAGCCGACAGCTAGACATTGGTATTAGCTCGCCTAGACCGTGTTGGTTTTTAAATTTTCCTTAATTAACAAATACTTCGCGAAAACTACGGCACCTCAGCGTGTCGCCACACCACGCCAACCTGACGCCCCGCGCATTGCGACCTGCCAATACCTGCGCACAAGAGCCATGCGCGGGCTCTGCAGGCAAGCCGACAGGCGCACGCAGCACAGGCAGAAGAAGCTAGCGGGCAACCGCAGGCCAACCCGGCCAAACAGACCGCACACAGACGACGCTATTGCGCGCCCGAACCTATGCACGGCACACCAGCACTTGCTGATGAGTGCCAGCGGGATGCACCTGTAATGTCGGCAATAGCCGCTGCCGGGTGCGCGCAGCGCTGAACATACAGGGCGAGTCATCACTGGCACTATCAACTGAGGCAGCAGTCGCCAGAACAACATGACGCAGTCAAACCCGACTTGAACAATAGACCGCGCCGCCCGACGCTGTTTATTGGAGGGCCAGCAGGTCACCCAGATAATTAACCAGCGCCCATACCGTTAAACTGCGACAAGGCTACCCCGCACATAAAGCAAGTCACTTCGCACAGGACACCGGCTGCATTTAACAACGCCGTCAAATAATAACGCTCGAGCGCAATAAACTATTCGACCTGACGCTGCAAAGCGTTAATACGCACAATCTCCAGGCAAACGGTAGATAGCCAAGCCCCAACGGCAGCGGGCTTGCTTATATTTCCAGATGCATTATGGTAGTACCCGTAGGCAGCCGAACAAAACAATAAAAACAATCCGCCTGTTACGCCCTTTAAAAACCACTTGTTTACCGCCTCAAACCGGCAAGAACGCTAATTACTTGCCCTGCACTGGCACGAACCGTGGATTAATTAAATACAGATGCATGTCAGGCGAGATTTAACTTAGCGGCCACGCTAAATACCGAAGCCTGCGCATCAAACTAATTAAAAACACCAGCACCGCCTGTTTATTCACCCGGTTTAATCCGGATTTGTTGCGTCTAGGAGACACCATGACGTTGCATGCACGTAAAGCCCTGTTAAAAAATACCCGCGTTTGCCTGATCGGCCCACGTGACCTGACGACTCTCATCGGCAAACTTGACCGTATCGAACGCTATCGTGCGAGCGGCAAAATTGCTCAAGTGGCCACCGTCGGCAGCACCCTCAAGTTACTCGACCTTGAGGCCGACAGCATCGCCGAGCTGACCCTGGTGGCAAACAGCCAGAGCAGCCACGAAGCCCACGAGGTTTCGATCTTCTCGCCGCTCGGCAGCGTGCTACTGGGTGCGGTGTCAGGTGAGGTCATTTCCTTGCAAAACTACGCCCGGGGCTGCCGTTACTTGGTGCTCAGCGTGACGGATTCAGACGCCGAGGCCGATTAACCCGGCCCCACGCTCCGCGTCGCTGATGGGCGGCTCAGCCACCCATCAGTGAGCCAGCCGTTTACCTCCTGGCCGCTGCATCAACCGCACGAGTTCCATCCGCCGATACAGGGTGAGCCGCCCAAGCGCGCTCACTCGGGCAGGGAAACAACCGAGCGATCCGCTGCGCCAGTAGATGCCCCGCACGCGCCTCCTCACGCAGCCCCACATGCCCGCTCATCGCACGTACCACAGGCAAAAGAAGCCGGCGGCCAGCAGCAGGCCAATCTGCCCGAGCGCCGAGCACAGGCTGAGGAACGACTGCACCGCGCGGCTCTGCGTTGCGTTGCTCACGCCCGTCAGGTCATTCCAGAACGCTTCCGGCAGCAGCAACAGGCTCAACTGTGCCAAGGGCTGCCCCGTCAACTGCAGCGCCTTGAGCAGATCAAACTGGCCACAAAACATCAGCCCCAGCAGCACCAGTAGAGCAACCGCGAGGCCCAGGGCGAAACAGGCGGAAAACCGCATCAATAAACGCATCATATTTGGCTCCCCAGCGGGCGCAGCCTGAGCGGCGCCCTGGTTGATCAAAGGCTGCCGGCCGGAGTGGTTTTGCCCACGCCGTACCAGTCGAGTTTGCGCGTCAGCACCATCACCCCTGTCAGAACGCCGAACACCAGGATCGAGCCCATCAGCAGCGCGTAGTCCTCGGCGTTCAACAGGGCAAACAGCAAGCCGTAGAGCGCCGCCAACAGCAGACCGAAGACCCCGCCACGTAGCGCACTGTGCAACACATGACTGACGTAGAAGCCAATCAGCAGCACGCAGGCGGTGGCTGCAATGGCGTAAGCCAGAACAAAACTCAGGTGTTCGGACAGCGACAGCAGCAGTAGGTAAAACAGCGCCAGCGACATGCCCACCAGGGCGTATTGCACCGGGTGTACCGACATGCGCTTGAGTACTTCAAAGAGGAAGAACACAGCGAAGGTCAGGCCGATAAACAGCAGCGCATATTTAATCGCCCGCTCGGTTTTCAAGTACTGATCCACCGGGTCGATAAAGCTCACCCCAAAGTTGCGCGCGGTCAGTGCATTGCAGCTGTCCTCACGCACACAGTCACGCAGCGCCTCTTCCAGATTGGTGGCGAAGAAACTGGTCTGCCAGT
>JAWWDH010000135.1:0-8418 GCA_033720015.1 Pseudomonas sp. | reverse complement strand
ACCCCAACCCGCGAACGCACGCGCACTCGTTGACCATCGGTCAGCCCACGCAGGCTCAGGTCTGCCGGGTGCATCAGCAGTTGATGGCGTGGTTTACCTTTAACCAGGCGATGGTAGTTGTGCATCCAGGAGTTATTGCTGCGCACATGGCGGCGCCCGATCAGCAGCAACTCGTCGGCCTTGACCGCTGGTTGCTCGGCAAAGCGTTGCAGGTCGGCCATGATCACCGCCGGCGCGGCCTGCACCTGCTGATTGATGGTTTTCAGGCGCCCGGCCAGGTTCGGTTTGAGTGCGCCCAGATCGATGCCGTGCGGGTGTTCGCGCAGCGTAGCCAGAGACAGTTTATGTTCCGATTTATCGCCATAGGCACCGGCACGCAGGCCCATGTCGATCATCTGCTCAGGCGCCATGGTCGGCTTGAGCTCCAGGCCATTCTTGCCGGCAAAAGCCTTGGCGAGGCCGACGAAAATTTCCCAGTCGTGCAGCGCATCGGCCGGCTTGGCCAGGACCGCTTCGTTAAAGCGGGTGACATTGCGCACGGCGAACATATTAAAGGTGGTGTCGTAGTGATCATGCTCCAGCGGCCCGGTTGGCGGCAGGATCAGGTCGGCATAGCGGGTGGTTTCATTGATATAGAAGTCAATGCTGAGCATAAACTCCAGGCCATCCAGCGCCTGCTCCAACTGCCGGCCATTGGGTGTCGACAGCACCGGGTTGCCGGCCACCGTCACCAGTGCGCGCACCTGACCTTCGCCCTCAGTGAGCATTTCCTCAGCCAGGGCGGATACCGGCAACTCACCGCCGTACTCCGGCAAGCCGGATACGCGACTCTGCCAGCGGTTGAAGTTGCCGCCAGAGGTCGATGCCACCAAGTCCACAGCCGGCTCAGTACAGAGCACACCGCCGACCCGGTCGACGTTGCCTGTCACCAGGTTGATCAGCTGCACCAGCCACTGACACAAGGTGCCGAACGCCTGGGTCGACACGCCCATACGGCCGTAGCACACCGCCGATTCGGCAGCGGCAAAGTCGCGCGCTAACTGGCGAATCGTCGCAGCCGGCACGCCGCAGCGGGCGCTCATGGCCTCGGCCGTAAAGCCGGCGATGGCTTGACGCACCTGATCCAGCCCGTCTATTACCAAGTGACTGCTACGGCCGAGGTTTTCTTCAAACAGGGTATTCAGCAGGCCGAACAACAGCGCGGCATCCTGCCCCGGCCGCACGAACAGGTGCTGGTCGGCAATCGCGGCGGTTTCGCTGCGGCGCGGGTCAACCACTACCAGCTTGCCGCCACGCTTCTGAATGGCTTTAAGGCGTTTTTCCACATCCGGCACAGTCATGATGCTGCCGTTGGAGGCCAGCGGGTTGCCGCCCAAAATCAGCATAAAATCGGTGTGATCGATATCCGGAATCGGAATCAGCAAACCGTGGCCATACATCAAGTGACTGGTCAGGTGATGCGGCAACTGATCAACCGAGGTGGCGGAATAGCGGTTGCGGGTTTTCAGCAGGCCGAGGAAATAATTGCTGTGGGTCATCAGGCCGTAGTTATGCACGCTGGGATTGCCCTGATACACCGCCACGGCGTTTTTCCCGTGTGCCGCCTGGATCGCGCTGAAGCGCTCGGCTACCAGCGCGAAGGCCTCGTCCCAATCAATCGCCTGCCACTCGCTACCCACACGGCGCATCGGCTGGCGCAGACGGTCGGGATCACTCTGAATATCCTGCAGGGCCACCGCTTTTGGGCAGATATGGCCGCGGCTAAAGGTATCCTGGGCATCGCCCTTGATCGAGCGGATCTGCGTGGAGCCATCGCTTTGTACTTCTGTTTCGATGGTCAGGCCACAGATAGCCTCGCAAAGATGACATGCACGGTGATGGAGGGACTTGGTCATGGCCTGGCCTCTTGTTTTGACTCGACGCACAGCGCATCGCAAAAGCATGACTATGGCGACAGGTCGCAGCCTGCGCCAGCAGGGTTCGCTGCGTGAATTGAGCTGCATCAGGTCAGCCGATACCGCTTAGACAGGCGCTGAGCCGAGTCGGTTATTTGCGCCTGATCGACATTTGCTTATAAGATCGCTCACTTCCCCGTTTCGTCGCATAGTGCGGCCCTCCAGCCGTAGGTTCTGCCGTTTCTTCTATTCAACTAGGCCATTGAACCTGCGCCCTGCTGTCAAAAGGTAGTTAACGATGAGCGCAAGACACTTTCTCTCGCTGATGGATTGCACACCCGATGAACTGGTGAGCCTGATCCGCCGCGGTATGGAGCTGAAGGACTTGCGTAACCGCGGCGTATTGTTCGAGCCGCTGAAAAACCGCGTCCTGGGCATGATTTTCGAGAAAGCCTCGACGCGTACCCGCTTGTCATTCGAAGCCGGCATGATCCAGCTTGGCGGTCAGGCGATCTTCCTGTCGCCGCGTGATACTCAGCTGGGTCGCGGCGAGCCGATCGGCGATGCCGCCATCGTCATGTCGCGCATGCTCGATGCGGTGATGATCCGCACCTTCGCCCACAGCACCCTGACCGAATTCGCTGCCAACTCGCGCGTGCCCGTGATCAACGGCCTGTCCGATGACCTGCACCCTTGCCAGTTACTGGCCGACATGCAGACGTATCAGGAGCATCGCGGCAGCATCAAAGGCAAAACCGTGGTGTGGATCGGCGACGGCAACAACATGTGCAACTCCTATATAGAAGCGGCCATTCAGTTCGACTTCCAACTGCGTGTGGCCTGCCCTGAAGGCTACGAGCCAAGCGCCAGCCTGCTGGCACTGGCCGGTGAGCGCGTACAGGTCATGCGCGACCCGCTGCAGGCGGTAGCAGGCGCACACGTGGTCAGCACCGACGTCTGGGCCTCCATGGGCCAAGAAGAAGAAGCCGCTGAACGCATGCGTCAGTTCAAGCCCTATCAAGTCACCCGAGCCCTGCTCGATGCGGCGGCAGATGACGTGCTGTTCCTGCATTGCCTACCGGCGCACCGTGGCGAGGAAATCAGCTTCGACCTGCTCGACGACCCGCGCTCCGCTGCCTGGGATCAAGCGGAAAATCGCCTGCACGCACAGAAAGCACTGCTCGAATTTCTGGTTGACCCGGCGTACCACCACGCATGAGCCAAGCCCTGCTAAACCTACGCGAACTGAGCTGCGGCTACCCTGAACACAAAGTGGTGCAGCACCTTAACCTGCACCTGAATGCCGGCGACATCGGCTGCCTGCTCGGCCCGTCGGGCTGCGGCAAGACCACCACGCTGCGCGCCATCGCCGGTTTCGAGCCGGTGCTGGAGGGGGAAATCCAGCTGGCCGATCAGGTCATCTCCAAAGCGGGTTACACCCTGGCTCCGGAAAAGCGCCGGATCGGCATGGTGTTTCAGGATTACGCCCTGTTCCCGCACCTCAGCGTGGCGGAGAACATTGCCTTCGGGATCCGCAAGCAAGCCAATTGCGAACGCATCACCGGTGAGCTGTTGGAATTGGTCAAGCTCAGTCATCTGGGCAAGCGCTACCCGCATGAGCTATCCGGTGGCCAGCAACAGCGTGTCGCCCTGGCCCGCGCCTTGGCACCGGAACCACAATTGCTGCTGCTCGACGAGCCCTTCTCTAATCTTGACGGCGAACTGCGTCGACGCCTAAGCCATGAAGTGCGCGACATTCTTAAAGCCCGCGGCACCAGCGCGATTCTGGTCACCCATGATCAGGAAGAAGCCTTTGCCGTGAGCGATCAAGTCGGCGTGTTCAAGGAAGGCAAACTGGAGCAGTGGGACACCCCGTTCAACCTCTACCACGAGCCGCTAACGCCCTTCGTCGCCAGCTTTATCGGCCAAGGCTATTTCATTCGCGGCCAGATGCTCAGCCCTGACACCGTGCAAACCGAACTGGGGTTAATTCGTGGCAACCGCGCTTACACCTGGCCCGTCGGCAGCGCAGTGGACGTACTGCTGCGCCCGGACGACATCATTTACGACCCAGACAGTACGCAAAAAGCGTTAATTGTCGGCAAAACCTTTCTCGGCGCGGCGACCCTGTATCGCCTGCAACTGCCAACGGGCAGCCAGTTGGAAGCGATCTTCCCCAGCCACGCCGATCACCACCCCGGCCAGCAGGTTGGCATTCGCGTAGAAGCCGATCACCTGGTGGCGTTTGCGGTTCCTGGCAGCATTGCCACGCAAGCCAGCCTGAGCGAGTCGGGCGTGCGCCGCTACAGCAGCGACAGCTGATCAGCTCACGGCAGGAATAACCGGCCACTGGCGACCAACAGCGCCTGGCCGGCAATTTTTACCCGCTCGCCCTCCAGCTCACAGTGCAGCTCGCCGCCGCGTGGCGAACACTGGAAAGCACTCAAAACGCTCTTGCCGAGCTGCTCGGCCCAATAAGGCGTGAGGATGCAATGGGTCGAGCCGGTGACCGGGTCTTCATTGATGCCAATGGCCGGGGCAAAGTAACGCGAGACGAAATCATGCTGCTCACCCGGCGCACTGATCAGCAGGCCCAGCCCCGGCAACCTTGCCAGCGTTAACAGATCAGGCTGGCAGGCCCGTACATCGGCCTCGCTCGGCAGGATTGCCAACAACTCCTGAATGCCCTGCCCTTCATGCAAGGCCAACACACGCTGCACGGGCATCCCCAGAGCCTGCTCCACCTCTGCGCGCAGCTCAAAAGGCTGTGCACGGCGCACCGGGAAGTCCAGCACCAGCTTGTTGCCCGCGCGACTGACCCGTAGCGCGCCAGACAAACAGATGAAGTCGATTGCCTCGCCGACTTCACCGTACTGTTCAAACAGAACATGAGCGGCCGCCAGGGTGGCATGGCCGCACAGCGGTACTTCAGCGGCCGGGGTAAACCAGCGGATATGCCAGACAGCCCCCTCCTTCACCATAAAAGCGGTTTCCGCGAGGTTATGTTCGGCGGCGATTTGCTGCATCAAGGCCTCATCCAGCCAGCTGTCCAAGCGATAGATCATCGCCGGGTTGCCGCTGAAGGCGTGCTGAGCGAAGGCGTCAACCTGATGAAAGTCGAGCTGCATAGGGCGTACTCATGATGGGTGATGCCGCAGAGCATGCAGCACAGCAGATCCTGGCGCCCACTACAGCCGCCTGTGATTTCAACCGTACAGTGCAGAACGCAGAACACCGCGATTCAAGGCGCCACCACACCATAGGCGCGCAACAGCGCCTGCAGGCGTCCATTGGCAATGTAGCGCTGCAAGCCTTGCTCAAAGAGCTCGACATAACGCGGGCTGGACGCCAAGACCGGCGAAAAGGCCAGATAGATCGGCACATCGGGGGCCCGACAACCGGCTTCACGCAGCTCATTGGTTAGCCCCTGCTCGCGCAACATAGCCTGCACCACCCAGGTATTTTCCAACACGGCATCGACGCGCTTACGCCTGAGTTTTTCCAGCAATAATGGCAACGCCAGATCTCCGGCCGCCACCTGAATACGCTGACTGTCATGGTAATGGGCCGCGATATAGGCATTCAGCTCATCGCCGTAGCTGTAGTCGTTGATTATGCCCAGGCGCTGCTCAGCGAGAGAGGTGATCCCGGTAAAGCGCCAGGTAGAATCCTGACGCGTAAAGAAACAGTTGCGGGCCAGCGCTACAGGCGTAGCACCCAGAAGAAAATCCGGGGCGTCCTCGACGCCCGCACCGATTGCCGCGTTCACCTGTCCGCGACGCACCTGATGCAAGGTGCGTGACCAATTCAGCGCCTGGTACTGTACCTCGATACCCGACTCGGCAAAGATCTCCCGCGCCAGCTCAACGAAGATCCCTGGGCGCTCGGAGCCCGGCTGGCAGTTGATCGGACACCAGACATCACCGGCAATCAGTAGCATCTCGGCTCTTACCAGGCCGGCATAGCCGAACAGCACGCCAAGCAACCCGGCAATAACCAGCGGACGATGCAGCGGCATGCCGATCTCCACGTTAAGAAAGAAAACTACCCGCGCTTGACCACCCTCATGTTTCGCTGCGTACCCTGCTCACTGCATCCAGCCAGCCTTCATAAAGGGTACTGCGATGGCTATCGGCCATACGCGGATTGAAACGCTGCTGGCGATGCCAGTGCTGGGCGATCGCCATCGCAGGTCCTGATAAATCCCGGCCTGTCGCCCCGCCAGATAAGCGACTCCGAGCGCTGTGGTTTCGGTCACTTCGGGGCGCTCTACCGGCACACCCAAAATATCGGCGAGAAACTGCATGACCCAGTTGTTTTCCACCATACCACCATCCACGCGCAACGCACTGGGTTCGGCAGCGCCGTCTTGGCGCATGGCTTCGAGCAAGTCACGGGTCTGGTAGCACACCGACTGCAGGCCGGCAGTGACGATCTCCTTGATCCCGGTATCGCGGGTCAGGCCAAAGATCGCGCCGCGCGCTTTCGGGTCCCAGTACGGTGCACCGAGGCCGGTAAACGCGGGCACCAAGTACACACCACAGGCATCGCCGGTCTGCTCGGCCAGCGCTTCAGTGTCGCGGGCATGGCTGATCAGCTTGATGCCGTCGCGCAGCCACTGCACGGCGGCACCGGCGACAAAGATACTGCCCTCGACAGCATAGGTGACCTTGCCGTTAAGCCGATAACCGACGGTGGTGAGCAGCCGATTTTGTGAAGTAACCGGCGTGTCACCGGTGTTCTGGATCATGAAGCAGCCGGTGCCATAGGTGCTTTTCACCATGCCCGGCTCAAAGCAAGCCTGGCCGATCAACGCCGCCTGCTGGTCACCGGCCATGCCCAGTACCGGAATCGCCGCGCCGAGCAGGCTGGCCTCAGTCGCGCCAAAGTCGGCCGCACAATCGAGTACCTCAGGCATCAAGCTGGCCGGGATCTCAAATAACTTGAGCAGGTCTTCATCCCACTGCTGAGTGTGGATGTTGAACAGCATGGTCCGGGAGGCATTGCTGGCATCGGTCTTGTGCGATTTTCCGCCCGTCAGGCGCCACAGCAAAAATGAGTCCACGGTGCCGAAACGCAGCTCGCCGCGTTCGGCACGCTCACGGGCACCGGGTACTGTTTGCAGAATCCAACGCAGCTTGGTCGCGGAGAAATACGGATCAATCAACAGCCCGGTTTTTGCTGCCACCGTAGCCTCATGCCCTGCCGCTTTAAGCTCGGCACAGTAATCGGCGGTGCGCCGGTCCTGCCAGACGATGGCCGGATGGATCGGCGTACCGCTGACGGCGTCCCACACCAGAGTGGTTTCACGCTGATTGGTGATGCCGATGGCCGCGATATCGCTGGCCTGCAAGCCACCCTGCTGCAACGCCTCGCGGCAGACCTTGAGGGTGCTCAGCCACAGCTCTTCACCGTCATGCTCGACCCAACCGTCCTGCGGGAAATACTGCTTGAACTCCTGCTGCGCGCGCGCCACCGGCAACCCTTGGGCGCTGAACACAATGGCACGGCTACTGGTGGTGCCCTGGTCGATGGCAAGCAGGTAATGGGACATGCAGATTTCCTTGTTGTTATAGGTTATTGAACGGCGTTTAGCCGCGACCGATTGGGGCAAATAACCCCTGGGTCAGTTGCGCCAGCACAGCGGCCTCCAACTGCACCTCGAGTCCACGCCGCCCGGCGCTGACGTAGATGCTGGGAAACTGCTGCGCGGACTCATCAATAAAAGTACGCAGCCGCTTCTTCTGCCCCAGCGGGCTGATGCCGCCCAGCAGGTAACCGGTAGCGCGCTGCGCCGCTGCCGGGTCGGCCATGTCGGCTTTCTTCACGCCCGCCGCCTGAGCCAAGGCTTTCAGGTCGAGCGTGCCTGCCACCGGCACCACCGCTACCAGCAACTCACCCTTCTCGCTGGCCGCCAGCAGGGTCTTGAACACTTGCGCAGTGTCAAGATTGAGCTTTTCCGCCGCTTCCAAACCGTAGGAAGCCGCCTTGGGATCGTGGCTATAGCTGTGCACCTGATGCAGCGCTTTGGCCTTTTTTAACAAATCGATGGCTGGGGTCATGTTCGAATGTGAAAACAATCTGACAAAGTTGGCGTACCTTAGCCGAAAAAACTGCCTGAAGCAGTTTTTAACGTCGCGTAGCGACGGCCCGCAGAGTGGCCTGTGCGGATGGCATGGCCATAAATTTACCAGCCGCCAGTCTATAATGCGCACATTTCCAAGGAGCCTCCATGACCCTGCCGCCGCGCCATCAGGATATTCTCGAACTCGCCCGCGAGCGCGGCTACGTCAGCATCGACGAGTTGGCCCAGGCATTTGCGGTGACGCCACAGACCATTCGCCGCGACATTAACCAGCTCGCCGAACAAGGCTTGCTGCGGCGTACCCACGGCGGCGCGGCGAGTGAAAGCTCAAGCATCCAGAACACCGCCTACAGCATGCGCGCTGGCCTGATGCGCGATGAAAAACAGCGCATCGCCACCGCCATCGCCGCACAAATCCCCGACCATGCGTCGCTGTTT
>JAWWDH010000134.1:0-8547 GCA_033720015.1 Pseudomonas sp. | reverse complement strand
TGAACTCCGGGAAGCGTTGTCCGACCTTACACCGCTCCCGGATTGCATCCGGGCTACAGCTGGTGATCCTGCTGCTTCTGGCATCCGATGCTTATGCCTTCGACCTCGACCAACTCAGCACCCAATTGGCCAAGCCGGCCGTGGTGCGCGGTCCGCTGATTCAGGAAAAACACCTGCGCGCCTTGCCGCAGCCGCTGACCAGCCGTGGCCAGTTCGTTCTCAGCCGCGATCTCGGCCTGCTTTGGCAGCTGCAAAGCCCGCTCAAGCAGGATTACCGCATCGACAACCAGGGCATTGCCAAGCGCACGTCCAGTGGCTGGCAACAGCAGCCCGGACAGGATGTCGCCGCCCAGCAGAGCCGGCTGTTTCTCGCCGTACTCAAGGGCGATCACAGCGGGCTGGCGCGGGATTTCGAGCTGCAATTGAGCGGCACGGCCGAGGCCTGGCAACTGCGCCTGGTGCCGAACTCGGTGTTGCTCAAACAGATATTCAGCCGCATCCAGATCGACGGCGGCGCGCTGGTGCAGCGCATCGAGCTGCATGAAACCCAGGGCGACCACAGCGTGCTGCGCTTGCCGAAAAGCCAGGCCGGCGATGCTTTGAGCGAGCAGGAGCAACGCGACTTTGCGCAGTGAGCGCTGGCTGCCGCGTGGCTTTTTGCTGCTGCTCGTCGCTCTGCTGGCGCTTGCCGCCTGGCAGTGGCGTAACGGCCCGCCCGTAGCCGCCGATATGCTCGCGCTATTGCCCGCTGGCAGCGGCGACGCTCTGGTGCAACAGGCCGAGCAGCGTATGCAAGAGCCGCTCAATCGCGACCTGTTGCTACTGATCGGTCACCCGCAACGCGAGCAGGCGATTGCCCTCGCGCAGCAGGTGGGCGAGCAGTGGCGCGGCAGCGGGCGCTTCGCTCAGGTGCAGTGGAGCGTCGACAGCGACCTCGCTGTGCTGCGTGATTACCTGCGTAGCAACCGCCTGGCCCTGCTGCCGGCGGCAGATCGCCAGCTGTTGCTGGAACAGCCGCAACAGCTAATGGAACAACGCGCCGCCCAGCTGTTCGATACCTTCGCCGGCTTCAGCCTGCTGCCCATCGAGCAGGATTGGCTGGGCCTGGGCGCACGCGCGCAACAGGCGCTGAACCCCGGCAGCCGCATCCAGGCCGACCTGAGCAACGGCGCACTGCTGCTGGAAGAGCCGGGCATGACCTGGGCCCTGCTGCGCGCCAGCGCCCAGGGCAGTGCGTTCGACATGCAGGAACCGCCGCTGATCGCTGCACAGGTTGCCGCTATCCGCGCGCAGATCGAAACCGCTGGCGGACAGCTGCTAGCCGCCGGTGGCGTGCTATACGCCGCCGCTGGCCAGGCCAAGGCCACCCGCGAAATCAGCCTGATAGGCGGCGGCGCCACCCTCGGCACCCTGCTGCTGCTGTTGCTGGCCTTCCGCCGTGTGCGCGTACTGGTCAGTCTGCTGCCTATCGGCATGGCCCTGCTCGCGGGCTGCACCGCTTGCGTGCTGGTGTTCGGCCAGATCAACGCCCTGACCCTGGTGCTGGGCGCCAGCCTGGTCGGGGTTGCCGCCGATTACCCGCAGCACTACTTAAGTAAGAGCTGGAGCAACGCCGAGGGCGCGGAAGGCTGGAGCAGCTGGGGCGCATTGCGCGCCACCCTGCCGGGCCTGAGCCTGAGCCTGGGCACCAACCTGATCGGCTACCTGGCGCTGGCCTTTACTCCGTTTCCGGCGCTGACTCAGGTCGCCCTGTTCTCCGCCGCCGGATTAATCGCCGCCTACCTCTGCTCGGTGTGCCTGCTGCCAGCCTGGCTCAAGGGGCTGCGTCTACGCCCATCGCCCAGCCTGCTCAGCCTTAGCCAACGCTTGCTGACCAGTCGGGCACGCCTGTTAGGCAAAATAGGCAGCGCACCGCTACTAGCGCTGTTGTTGCTGTTCTGCGCCGGCGGCCTGTGGCAGTTGCACAGCCAGAACGACCTGCGTCAATGGCTGGGTAAAGAGCCGCAATTGCTCGCCGAAGCTCAACGCATCGCCGAGCTCACCGGCCAGCAGCCCACCAGCCAGTTCTTCCTGGTGCGCGCCGCCAATATGCAGCAACTGCTGGAGCGTCAGGCGGCGCTAAGCCAGCGCCTCGATCAGGCGGTACAGAACGGCCAGTTACGCGACTACCGCGCCCTTAGCCAGCTGGTCGCACCCGACAGCCAATTGCAGGAGCTGCGCGCCGCACTGCGCGAACTGCCGCAGCACTGGCAACCCCTGCTCGACCTGGGCATTCCGCCAGCCGCGCTGCACAGCGAACTACTGGAGCTTCAACAAAGCAATCAAGCCAGCCTTAAGCAAGCCCTGGCCAGCCCCCTGGGCGAAGCCTGGCGACCGCTCTGGCTGGGGGCCTATAACAAAGACGGAGCCGAGGGCGTGGCCGGGCTGGTCAGCCTGCAGGGGCTGAGCAACAGCCGCGAACTCAAGCCACTGGTCGAGGACCTCCCGGGCGTGCAGCTGGTGGATCGGATCAGCGAACTCAACGCGCTGTTCAGCGCCACGCAGCTCAGCGCGGCCGAACTGAAACTCATCTCCAGTCTGGCGATCCTGTTGTTGCTGTGCCTGCCGTTCGGCCTCGGCGGCGCGCTGCGGGTGGTCTGTCTGCCGCTGCTGGCGGCACTGGCGGCGCTGGCCTGTCTCGGCTGGCTGGGTCAGCCACTGACCCTGTTCAGCCTGTTCGGCCTGCTGTTGATCACCGCCATTGGCGTTGATTACGCCATTTTGATGCGCGAGAACATCGGCGGCCCGGCGGTGAGCCTGCTCGGCACCCTGCTCTCGGCGCTAACCAGCTGGCTGTCTTTCGGCCTGCTACTGATCAGCGACACCCCGGCAATTGCCAACTTTGGCCTGGCGATCAGCCTCGGCCTGCTGTTCTGCTTCCTGCTCGCACCCTGGGCTGGCACTCAGCCAGCGCCACGCACAGAGCAAGCCGCATGAATCCACGCCCCCAACATCCCCACCCAGAAATGAGGCCAGTAGCCGCCATGAAGTCTCTTGAAGTCGAACAACGCCAAGTCGTCGTAATCGGTGCTGGCCCGTCCGGGGCCATTGCCGGCGCGCTGCTCAAGCGTAAGGGGCATGACGTGCTGGTGCTGGAGCGTCAGCGCTTCCCGCGCTTCTCGATTGGCGAGAGCTTGCTCTCGCACTGCCTGGACTTCGTCGAAGAAGCCGGGATGCTCGACGCCGTCCGTGCGGCGGGCTTTCAGACCAAGCATGGCGCGGCCTTCGGCTGGGGCGAGCGCTATACCGAGTTCGATTTTCGTGACACCTTTACCAAAGGCCAAGGCTCGACCTATCAGGTATTGCGCGCCGACTTCGACAAACTGTTGGCCGACCAAGCCGAGTTGCAGGGCGTGGAAATTCGCTATGAAGAAGAAATTGTCGCCGTCGACTTCAGCGGCGACTGCCCGCGCCTGAGCGTGCGGCGCCTGGCCGACGGCCATGAGTACCAGGTCGAATGCGCTTTCGTCCTCGACGGCAGCGGTTATGGTCGCGTGCTGCCGCGTTTGCTCGACCTCGACATGCCCTCGAACTTCCCGCAGCGCCAGGCGGTATTCACCCACGTCGAAGACCGCAGCGAAGGCACTGGATTTGACCGCGAGAAAATTCTGATCACCACCCACCCGACCTTGCGCGATGTGTGGTTCTGGACCATTCCGTTCAGCAATGGCCGCTGCTCAGTCGGCGTAGTCGCCGACGCCAGCCGCTATACCGGTCGCCCGCAGGATCTGGACGCCTGCCTCAGACAGTTCATCGAAGAAACCCCCAGCCTGCACAATGTGCTGAAAAACGCCGTGTGGGACACCCCGGCACGCACCATCGGCGGTTACGCGGCCAACGTCAAAACCCTGCATGGTCAGGGCTTTGCCCTGCTCGGCAATGCGGCGGAGTTTCTCGATCCGGTGTTCAGCTCCGGGGTGACCATCGCCATGCGCTCGGCGAGCATGGCCGCTGGCATCCTGCACCGCCAGCTGAGCGGCGAGGCGGTAGACTGGGAGACGGAATTTGCCATCCCGCTGAAGCGCGGCGTCGACACCTTCCGTGCGTATGTCGAGGGCTGGTATGACGGCAGCTTCCAGGACGTGATCTATTTCGAGAAGGCCCAGCCGGACATCCGCCGGATGATCAGCTCGATCCTCGCCGGCTACGCCTGGGACCAGAGCAACCCTTACGTCGCCGAACCCAAGCGGCGCCTGCGGGTACTCGCGGAACTCTGCGCCAGCAACTGAATAAGGACATTTATGAGCAACCCGGCCCCCACTTACGTCGAGGAAACCCGCTTCGGCTTCTGGTTTCTGCAAAGCCATGTGTGGCAGCACCATGTACTCCGCGTAGCGATCAATGACCTGCGCGGGCTGTTCGCCGGCCCGCTGCCGCAGGCACCGGTGTTGCTGGATGCCGGCTGCGGTCAGGGCAAGTCCTTCGGCCTGCTCGCCGAGGCCTTCAAGCCGGCACGGATGATCGGCCTCGACGCCGACCCGCACAGCCTCGACTGCTCACGCGCCGAGGCCGAGCGCCTGGGCCTCGATGTGCAGCTGATTGCCAGCGACTGCGCCGCCATCGAGTTGGCCGATGCCAGTGTCGACCTGTTGTTCTGCCACCAGACCTTCCACCACTTGGTCGAGCAAGAGCAGGCACTGGCCGAGTTCTACCGGGTACTCAAGCCGGGTGGCTACCTGCTGTTTGCCGAGTCGACGCGGTTCTATATCGACACCTGGGTGATCCGCTGGCTGTTCCGCCACCCGATGCACGTGCAGAAAAGCGCCGAAGGCTATCTGGCCATGCTGCGCGAGCAGGGTTTGCAATTCAGCGACGCGAATATCTCCTACCCCTACCTGTGGTGGAGCCGCGCCAAGGACTTTGGCCTGCTCGAACGCTGGGGCCTGTGCAAAGCCAAACCGGTCGGCCAGCGCAATGAAACCCTGGTCAACGTAGTGGCACGCAAGCCGCTGGACGCGCGCAACTGATGCGCAGCGTCCTGCTGCTCGGCCTGTATCTGCTGCTCGTGGCCTGCGCCACGCAGACACCACTGCCCACGCAGACGCCGGTACTGGTTGCGCCGCTGCCGCTGGCTCTGCAGGTGCAACGCAGCCAAGGGCCGAATCAGCAAACCTGGTGGCTGGTATTGCAGGATGAACCGGGCGAGCTGCGTGCCTCATTGTTCGACCCGCTCGGCGTGCCGCTGGCGCGCCAGTTACTGCGCGGAGGGCAATGGCACAACGACGGCCTGCTGCCGCCCAACCCTGAAGCCCGCGAGCTGTTCGCGGCCCTGCTGTTTGCCCTCACGCCCAGTACACAGTTGGCTCAGCGCTACCCCGCAACCAGCTGGCAACTGCAGGCAGATGGCACGCGCCGGCTTAACCCGCAGTGGCGAATCAGTTACCGTGCGCCGCTGGATTTAACCCTGTACAGCGCGTCCGGCCTGGTTTATCAGGTCAGCGTACTCCCTGACGACAAGGCTCCCTGATGGCCAGTTATTTGAATGCCCTGGGCCTCAACTGCGCCCTCGGCCAAGGCAAACATGCGGTAGCAGCGGCGCTGTTTGCCGGCGATGGCAGCGGCATGTGCGCGCAAAATGGCTGGGTAGCCGAGCGCGCGCTAACCGTCGGCGCCGTGCCGGGCAGCCTGCCTGAACTCCCAGTGCTAGCGGGTCATCCGCCGAGCCGCAATAACCAGCTGCTGCTGGCGGCCGCCCTGGAGATCGAAGCGGATATCCGCGCCGCCATCGCCCAATTCGGGCCAGAGCGCATCGCCGTGGTGCTCGGCACCAGCACCTCAGGTATCGAAGAAGCCAGCCAGAGCATTGGCCAATACCTCAAGCACGGTGAACTGCCAGCGGATTACCACTACGCCCAACAGGAACTGGCCGCCCCGGCGAATTTTCTCAGTGACTGGCTGGGCCTTAGCGGGCCGTGCTTTAGCATTTCCACCGCCTGCACCTCGGGTGCGCGGGCGCTGCTCAGCGCTCAGCGCCTGCTCAACCTGGGCGAGTGTGATGCCGTGCTCTGTGGCGGCGTGGACAGCCTGTGCCGCCTGACCCTGAACGGCTTCTCGGCCCTGGAAGCGGTTGCTGCCGAGCGCTGCAATCCATTCTCGGCGAATCGTCACGGTATCAACATTGGCGAAGGCGCGGCAGTCTTTCTGATGTCCCGCGAAGCCCTGCCGGCTAGCACGACCCGCAGTGCCGTACCGATCACCCTGCTCGGCGGCGGCGCCAGCTCCGACGCCCACCATATTTCCGCGCCGCACCCCGATGGCCACGGTGCCCAAGTGGCGATGCGCCAGGCGCTAAGGGCTGCCGGAATCAGCGCCAGCCAGGTCGACTACCTCAACCTGCATGGCACCGCGACGCAGCATAACGACGCCATGGAAAGCCGGGCGGTGCAGGCGATCTTCCCGAACGGCGTGCCCTGCTCGTCCAGCAAAGCCATGATCGGCCACACCCTCGGCGCCGCCGGCGCGCTGGAAGCGGCCTTCTGCTGGCTGACCTTAAGCGCTTACAACCCGGATAACCTGCTGCCGCCACACCTGTGGGACGGACAGGCCGACCCCGTCCTGCCGGCCCTCGACCTCGTCGCGCCCGGCACCCGCCTGCAAAGTAGCGGCCCGCGCCGCCTGATGAGCAACTCCTTCGCCTTTGGCGGCAACAATATCAGCCTGCTGTTAGGCGAAGAGCCAGGAGCGCACGCATGAAGCAATGGCCGATTGCCGAGTTAATCCCCCACGCCGGCAACATGATCCTGATCGATCAGGTGCTGCGCTTTGGCGACGACGACATCGATACCCAACTGACCGTGCGCGCGGGCGGCCTGTTTAATGAGGCCGACGGCAGCCTGCCGGCCTGGGTCGGGATCGAGCTGATGGCGCAGAGCGTGGCAGCCTATGCCGGCTGCCAGGCACGCTTGCGCGGCGAGCCCGTGGAGCTGGGTTTTTTACTTGGCACGCGCAAATTTCAGTGCAACGTTGAGTATTTTCCGCTCGGCAGCCAACTGCACATTCACGCCAGCCGCTCACTGCAGGATGACAACGGCATGGGCGTGTTCGAATGCCACCTCAGCGGCCCAGGGATCCAGGTAGAAGCGCGCCTCAATGTATTCCGCCCGCCTCAGGTGGCCAGCTATCTTCAGGAAAATTTTCAGGAATCACAGCCATGAGCGAAACCATTCTGGTCACCGGCTCCAGCCGTGGCATCGGCCGGGCGATTGCCCTGCGACTGGCCAAAAGCGGCCACGACATCGTCCTGCATTGCCGCGCCCGGCGTGACGAGGCCGAAGCCGTACAGGCGCAGATTGTCGCGCTGGGTCAGCAGGCGCGCATTCTGCAATTCGACGTGTCCGACCGCGCCGCCTGCCGCGCCGCGCTGGAAGCCGATGTCGAGCAGTACGGCGCGTATTACGGCGTGGTGTGTAACGCCGGCCTGACCCGTGACGGGGCGTTTCCGGCACTCTCAGAGGATGACTGGGACATCGTCATGCGCACCAACCTGGACGGTTTCTATAACGTCCTGCACCCGCTGACCATGCCCATGGTGCGGCGCCGCAAGGCTGGGCGCATCGTCTGCATCACCTCGGTATCCGGGCTGATCGGCAACCGTGGCCAGGTCAACTACAGCGCCTCCAAGGCCGGCATCATCGGCGCAGCCAAGGCCTTGGCGATTGAGCTGGGCAAGCGCAAAATCACGGTCAATTGCGTGGCTCCTGGGCTGATCGATACCGATATTCTGGATGCCGACGTACCGGTTGAAGAAATCCTCAAAATGATCCCGGCCAGCCGCATGGGCACCCCGGAAGAAGTGGCCGGCGCGGTGAATTTTCTGATGTCTGAGGAGGCGGCCTATATCACCCGCCAAGTCCTCGCGGTGAACGGTGGGTTGTGCTGATGAACGGATGCAAACGGGTTGTAGTCACCGGCATGGCCGGTGTGACCTCGCTGGGCAGCGACTGGCCGACGATCGAAGGCAACTTTCGCGCGGGCAAAAGCGGCATTCGCTATATGCACGAGTGGGACCGTTTCAGCGAGCTGAACACCCGCCTCGGTGGCCCGGTGGATGACTTCGTGCAACCCAAGCACTGGAACCGCAAGCAGACCCGCAGCATGGGCCGCGTCTCCAAGCTCGTGGTGTACGCCGCCGAACGCGCGCTGGAGCATGCCGGCCTGCTCGGCGACGAATCGATCAAGGATGGCCGCATGGGTGTGGCCTGCGGCTCCTCCACCGGCAGCACCGACGAGATCAAAGCCTTCGGCAACATGCTGCTCAATTCGGTGGCCGATGGCCTCAACGCCAACTCTTATATCCGCATGATGCCGCACACCACGGCGGCCAACATCAGCATCTTCTTCGGCCTCAAGGGGCGCCTGATCCCCACCTCCAGCGCCTGCACCAGCGGCAGCCAGGGCATCGGCTACGCCTATGAAGCGATCAAGTTCGGCCGCCTGCCCATGATGCTCGCCGGCGGTGCCGAGGAACTCTGCCCCACTGAAGCCATGGTCTTCGATGCGCTGTATGCC
>JAWWDH010000133.1:0-8629 GCA_033720015.1 Pseudomonas sp. | reverse complement strand
GGATTGCAGTCGTTTGGTCGCTTGTGGCGACTTCCCCCTTACCATCGCAAGGCCTGTGCCAGCATTTAACAGATCATTAAATTCATAAAAATCAAACAGTTATATGAGATCCACGGGGCAGGCCAGTATGCAAGCTGCATGATTGTCTATTCTGCGCCGTGCAACTTGCACGACCGATCGCGGACTAACCCTCAGCACCCTCAGCTAAGGAGAGCACTATGGACACCCCTTCACAGCCGCTTGGCCGCATCCTCTTGGTCGATGACGAGCCCGCCATCCTGCGCACCTTCCGTTATTGCCTGGAAGACGAGGGCTATCAGGTCAGCACGGCCAACAGCGCGGCCCAAGCCGACGCGTTATTGCTGCGGCAAGTATTTGATTTGTGCTTTCTCGACCTGCGCCTGGGCAACGATGACGGCATGGAAGTACTCACCCACATGCGCGTGCAAGCACCGTGGATGCGCGTGGTGATGATTACCGCGCACTCGGCGATAGACACCGCCGTTGACGCGATCCAGGCGGGCGCGGCCGATTACCTGGTCAAGCCTTGCAGCCCTGAGCAGCTACGCCTGGCCGCGAGTAAACAGCTAGAAGCGCGGCAACTGGCCGAGCGTCTGGAGCACTTGGAAGGTCATGCACGTAAGCCCGGCGAGGGCCTGGACTCAGAAAACCCGGCCATGATGACGGTGCTGCAAACGGCGAAGCAGGTCGCCGACACTGACGCCAATATCCTGATTCTCGGCGAATCCGGCACCGGTAAAGGTGAGCTGGCCCAGGCCATCCACGGCTGGAGCAAACGCGCGAAAAAGTCCTGTGTGACCATCAACTGCCCGTCCTTGAGCGCCGAATTGATGGAGAGCGAACTGTTCGGGCATAACCGCGGCTCCTTCACCGGCGCCACCGAAAGCACCCAGGGACGGGTCAGCCAGGCTGATGGCGGCACCCTGTTTCTCGATGAAATTGGTGACTTCCCCCTGACCCTGCAACCGAAGCTGCTGCGCTTTATCCAAGACAAAGTGTACGAACGGATTGGCGACCCGCAAACCCGCCAGGCGGATGTGCGCATCCTCGCGGCGACCAACCTCAATCTCGACGAAATGGCCAAGAATGGTCAGTTTCGCGAAGACCTGCTCTACCGCCTGAATGTCATCACCCTGACCCTGCCTGCATTACGCGAGCGCCACGAAGACATCATGGTGTTGGCCGAGCGCTTCCTCGCCCGTTTTGTTAACGACTATGCCCGCCCCGCGCGGGCCTTCAGCGATGAAGCGCGTGCGGCGCTGCTCAGCTATGCCTGGCCGGGCAACATTCGTGAACTGCGCAATGTGGTCGAGCGCGCCAGCATCCTCTGCGCAGAAGAGCAGGTGCAGGTCAGCCACTTGGGGCTCAGCCTTAATAGCGAACTGCACAGCCCCCATGCCGGCGCCCAGATGAGCCTGGAGGCACTGGAGAAAGCCCATATCAGCGCGGTGCTGGCCAATAGCGGGACCCTTGATCAAGCGGCCAAAACCCTGGGCATCGACGCCTCAACGCTGTACCGCAAACGTAAGCAGCTCGACCTATGAGGTTACGCAACCAGCTGTTTCTCAGCGGCGGTGCCTTGGTCACTGCCGCCTTGATCGGGTTGTTGCTGGGTATGTTCAGCGTCTGGCAGCTGAACAAGACCCAGAATCAGACCATGACCCGCAACATGAGCATCATTGATGCCTCACTCGGGCTGCGCCAGGAGATGGGCTCTCAGGTACTGCTGATGATTGCCGACAAACTCGACCGGCAAGCATTGAAGGAGTCGGACGCACGCTTCCATGAATGGCTGAAGAAAGCCGCTGATGGTGCTCTGAATAGCAACGACCGCCAGTCAGTGATCGAGATTGAGCGTACGTATAGCACGTATCAAAAGTTTCTCGACTCGCCGGCTGAGGTACGCTGCCACCTGCTCAAGGATGACAACTTCACCCTGGCCCTGCGTGCGCTCCGTGACCGCATCAACGCCATGCAAATGCACTACGTCAGCCAGGTGCAGCTTGAGCAGCAGAACGTCCGCGAACGCACCTGGCTGATTACCGCCCTTCTCGGCCTGATCGGCCTGGCGGTGTTATTGATCAGCTTTGTCACTGCGCACAGCGTTGCCCGCCGGCTGGGCCGACCGATTGAGGAACTGGCGGTTGCGGCGGACCAGATCGGCCGTGGCGATTTTCACGTCAGCCTGCCCACCCCCCCGGTCACCGAAATCGCTTCATTAAGCCGGCGCTTCGGGTTAATGGCCGAAGCGCTGCGCGCCTTCAAAAACAGTGATATCCAGGCCCTGCAAACCGAACAGCAACGCCTTAACGCGGTACTCGACAGCATCGACGACGGCCTGCTGATTTTCGATCGCCAAGGCAACGTTGAGCATTTCAACCCCGTGGCGCAGCGCCAGTTGGCCTGGGACGAAAGCCAGCTAGGCCAACAAGCGGCGCTGACCCTGCAGCACTCAGATTTACAAACCCAGCTGTACCGCGTGCTGCAAGGCAAACCGCTGGAAGAAGCGCTGGAAGACCTGCAAGTCGATATCGATGGCGAACAACGCCTGCTGGCCTACAGCCTGGCAGCGGTCAGCCACGACGGCGAACAACCGACTGGCGCGGTAATGGTGCTGCGCGATGTTACCGAACAGCGCACCTTCGAACGTGTACGCAGCGAGTTTGTACTGCGTGCCTCGCATGAACTGCGCACACCGGTCACCGGCATGCTGATGGCGTTCTCCCTGCTGCAGGAGCGCCTGAAATTCCCCGAAGCAAGCCGCGAGGCTGACCTGCTCAGCACTGTGGATGAAGAAATGCAGCGCCTGTTGCGCCTGATTAATGACCTGCTGAATTTCTCGCGCTACCAGAACGGCCTGCAAAGCCTTGAGCGGGTCGAATGCAGCATTGAGCCGCTGCTACGCCTGGCCCAGCAGCGCTTTGCCGTGCAAGCGGCGGAGTTACAGGTGGCACTGCATTACGAAGTAGAAGATCAACTGCCGCTGCTGCAGATCGACCCCCTGCAAATCGAACGGGTACTCGACAACCTGATCGGCAACGCCTTGCGGCACAGCCATCCGGGCGGCACGGTGCACTTGCGCGCCCGCCAGCAGGATGAGCGGGTCGAGCTGAGCGTAACCGACAATGGCGAGGGCATTCTGTTTCGCCAACAAGCGCGGATTTTCGAGCCGTTCGTCCAAGTCAGCCGCAAGAAGGGCGGTGCGGGCTTGGGCCTGGCGCTGTGCAAGGAGATCGTGCAGTTGCACGGTGGCTATATCGGGGTGAAATCACGGGTGGGTCAGGGCACACAGTTCTACATACTGCTGCCCAGCTAAACCACAATGACCGCGCAGCAACCGCCAGAGCTTGGCATGCATGGGCGCAAGCCGCGCAGCACAGTCGCTGATGACTCCAGGCAATAAGAAACGCCGCCTCAAGGGCGGCGCTTCTCAGCAATCCGGCGACTCGCGCCGGCTCATCAGCCGTTCAGCTTAAGTCGAACGGTGCCGACCTAATGACCAACCGCATTCTTGACCAGCGGCACTTCTTTGCCTTCAGCATCGAACAACTTGCCACCCTTGAAGTAGTCACCGTCGTTCAGCGCGGCAATGTCCTGATAGCACAGGGTGCGCTCGCTACCGGCAACGAATACCGACTGGCGGTCCGAGTTACCGGTCTTGAAGTGGTTGAACAGCAGGTTGAGCGCAATGGCCATGATCGCCGCAGAGCTGATGCCCGAATGGAAAATGGTTTCGAACCAGGCCGGGAAGTGATGATAAAACGTCGGCGCAGCGATGGGGATCATGCCAAAGCCGATCGAGGTGGCGACAATAATCAGGTTCATGTTGTTGCGGTAATCGACCTTCGACAGGGTGCGAATACCACTCGCCGCCACGGTGCCGAATAGCACCACACCCGCGCCACCCAACACCGAGGTTGGCACAGCGGCCACCAGACGGCCCATGATCGGCAGCAGGCCCAAGGTCACCAGAATCAACCCCGCCGACGCCACCACATAACGGCTCTTGACCCCGGTCACGGCCACCAGGCCGACGTTCTGGGCAAACGCGCTCTGGGTGAAAGAGCCGAAGATCGGCGCGAGCATACTGGAGATCATGTCAGCGCGTAGGCCATTGCCGAGGCGCTTGGAGTCGACCTTGGTTTCGATGATGTCACCGACAGCGAGGATGTCCGCCGAGGTTTCCACCAGGGTCACGATTATCACAATCACCATGGAGATGATCGCTGCGATATGGAAGGTCGGCATACCGAAATGGAACGGCGAGGGCATGGCAAATACCGGGCCTTCAGCCACCCTGGAGAAATCCGCCATACCCAGCGCGACAGCGACCAGCGTGCCGATGATCATGGCCAGCAGGATCGACAAGCGCGAGATGCTGGCACTGCCCACCTTACTCAGCAGCAACACCGTAACCAGCGTCAGCGCGGCCAGGCCGATATTGGCCATGCTGCCGAAGTCGGCGGCCTGACTGTTACCGCCCATCGCCCAGCGCGCGGCCACCGGCATCAGGGTCAGACCGATAATGGTGATGACAATACCGTTGACCAGCGGCGGGAAGAACTTGGTGATTCGCGAAAACACCGGGGTGATCAATAGACCGATAACCGAGGCGGCAATTACCGCGCCGAACACTGCCGGGAGACCACCTTCACCGCCGCTGCCGAGGATCGCGACCATTGTCGCCACGCCCGCAAAAGACACACCCTGAACCAGCGGTAACTGCGAACCGAAAAACGGCAGGCCGAGGGTTTGCAACAAGGTCGCCAGGCCACCGGCAAACAGCGAGGCTGCAATCAACAGACCGATATCCGCCGGCGATAAACCCGCCGCCTGCCCAATGATCAACGGCACCGCAACAATGCCGCCATACATGGTCAGCACATGCTGCAGGCCATAAGCGAAGTTGGCGCCGATACCGAGATTTTCATCTTCTGGACGCTGCGTGGAAGACCGCGTAACAGGTGAAGTCGTCATGCTGAGTAACTCGCTGTTGTTCTTGTAGGCGCAATGTAGACAAATTGAAAACCACTTGGCTACAACTTTGTATACATTCCTGCAAAAAACAGCTTCAGTAGAACGCACCACAAGCGAACAGTTTAAAAGCATACGTGCATACATAAAAAAACGCCGAGGCGATCACCGCCTCGGCGCTTGTTAATAAATAGCGCTTTAGTGCTGCACTCAGTGCTGCGCTGCCATCGCGGCCAACACCACCAACAGCGCCGCCGTCTGCGCATCTGGCTCACCGTCATAGCGCGCCGGACGGTACTTCATCTGCAGCGCGGCGATTACGTTGCGCGTGGCCTGATCCAGCTCACCATGCCTAGGCACCACATAACCCTGGCGGGCCAATTGTTCCTGGAACCACTGCACGCTCGGCAGGCTGTTACTGAATAAGGCTTGCTGCCGCGCGACCGCCTCGGCGTCTGGCCAGGGCAACAGACCGGCATCGGCGAGGCGCATCCAGGGAAACAGTGGGCCGGGGTCAACCTTACGCTGCGGGGCAATATCGCTGTGCGCGATGATGCTGCCGGGTGGCAGCTGATGACGCTGCATGATGTCCTTGAGCAAAACGATCAAGGCATCGATCTGCGCCGGCGCAAAGGGCTGCCAGTGACGCCCGCTGGGGGTGTCAGTAAAGCCCTGGTTGACCAACTCGATGCCAATGGTCGTGCTATTCAGCCAGGTGCGGCCTTGCCACTGGCTGTCACCGGCATGCCAGGCACGGCGGTCCTCATCGACCAGGCGGTAGATGGTCGCCGGCGCCTCACCAATCAGGTAATGACTGCTTACCTCTTCCTCAGTGAGCAATTGCAACGAGCGCGGCAGATCGGTGGAGGTGTAGTGCAGCACGATGTACTGCACGCGACTGTTCTGGCCAATGGCGGTGTAGCTGTCATCGATCCGTAGAGCGCTGCTGCAACCGGCCAGCAATAGGGCAAAAACGCTTAAACAAAGAAATTTCATGGGCTGATATGCAACACGCTTTGCAGGTTATCCAGCAGCATGTCGACACTCAGCATGATCAACAGCATGCCCATCAGTCGCTCCACTGCGGTCAACCCGCGGGGTCCGAGAAAACGTTGCAGGAACGAGGCCTGCAACAGAATAAATGCGGCGCGGCCCAAGCCAGCAACACCGCAGCGTACAGTTCCCAGAGCGGCCCTTCATGGGTATTGCGCAGGGTCATCAATACGGCCAGGGCGGAAGGCCCGGCCACCGCCGGAGTCGCCAGCGGCACCAGCATCGGTTCGCCATCCGGCACATCGCCCAATACGCCCTGGGGGCCGGGGAAAATCAGGCGCATGGCAATCACAAATAGAATGATACCGCCGGCAATCGCGGTGGCCTCCCGCGACAGGCCTAGGGCGTTGAGCACTTTGTCACCAAAGGTAAGAAACAGCAGCAACAGGGCCAGGGCGCACAACAACTCACGGGCGGCTATCCATAAGCGGCGCTGCGCCGGGACGTTCTTCAGTGCGGCGATAAAGATGGCGATGTTGCCAAAGGGGTCGGTGACCAGAAAGATCAACACGGCAATGCCGAAAATATCCATGGCTACTCCTCTACAGATCGACAGAGTTTAATGCCTGTCACAGCAGAAAACGCCGTTGTTCCTGCAAAGCAGCCACGTGGCCCGAAGCCGCAGCCAAACAACATTGCACAAAGCCGGATGCCTCTCGACCCACACGCCTTGGCCTGAGCTGGCTTCAGCTCAGTACGACCTGATTACGCCCAGCGTCTTTGGCACGGTACAACGCCTGATCGGCCCGCTCGAACACCTGGTCGCTGCTCTCATCATTGGTAAAGGCAGTCAGACCGGCCGACAGGGTGATGGTCACCCGCTCACCGCGAAAGTGGAACGGGCATTGTTCAATGCCATCGAGCAGGGTTTGCAGCAGCTGATGACCACCCTCCATAGGCGTCGAGGGAATCAGCAAGACAAACTCCTCACCGCCGAAGCGCGCAATAAAATCGGTCTTACGTAGGCGCCTGGCCAACTCGCCGGCAATGATCTTCAGCACCTTGTCGCCAGCCAGGTGGCCGTAGTTGTCATTGATGCGTTTGAAGTAATCGATATCCAGCACTGCCAGCAGCAACTCGCCGCCATAGCGCTTCCAGCGCGCCATCTCCAGCTCCAAACGCTCGCTCCAGCCAGCGCGATTGGCCAGACCGGTAAGCGGGTCGATCAGTGCCTTCTGCCGCTGCTCTTCGAGATGGTCGCGAAAGCCCTGCGCTTCCTGCTCCATGTCAGCGACCTTCTGAGTCAGGCTTTGCAGGCGCAGCGCCACTTGCTCCTCCCGCCCATCGCGATGCTGCTGGTGCTCACTGACCGTGCTAAGCAAGCCATCCAGACGTGCTTCCAGGGCGTGTTTGAGGGTCGGCAGGTCGACCGCCGTCTGCACGCTGGCCTGCAAATCGCTGACCTGCTCACGCAGCTCCTGATTAAAGCTGCGGGCACTCTCTACAGACTCGCTATAACCCTCATGCGCTTCGCTGAGGGTGCTGAGAAACGCTGCCAGACGCTCATTCAGCTGCTTCAGATAGCTGGCAAAATCACGTTGACCGCTGTCGGTGACAGCCAGCACCAGCACCGCTAAATCATCCAGCACCGAAACCAATTCGTACCAGTTCAGGCCGCCCTGCACCCGCTGGCGCAAGGCTTCGCCCTGCGGCTGATGGCGCTCTGGCAGTTCCAGCTCATCGAGCAAGCCCAGCAGGCTACCGCCGATATGCGGGGCGACGGCGCTGTAACCCGGCTCGGGTATTGGCGGCAGGGCGTAAGCGGGATCGCCCCCATCGTGCATTGGTGCAGGTGCTTCAGGCATCTCAGATACTGCACGCGGCTCTGTCGCCGCAGCTATCTGCAACTCTGACGGCGGCTCGGACGCAGGGTTTAGCGTGACTGCAGCTACCGAGGCGAGTGCAGGCTCTTCGTCAGCCGGACTCAGCCGCACTTCAGCTACCGGTGGACGGCTTTGCGCTGGCGTGGCGGCTTGGTCCAACGCTTGCGGTTGCACCCTATCGACTACTGCAGGCTCACTGGCAGCCGAGCGGTCAGGCGCCTCCTCCTTGCCACCAAACAGGCGCTGTAGCAAACCAGGGCGTACCGTACCGGCCTCACGCTCAATCGTCGCCAGGGCTTGCTGCTGCAAACGGCTTAACTCATTGAGCAGCGTGGGCAGTTCGCGCGGTTGGCTGGCACGTTCTTCGATGCGCTTGGCAAACTGCTTCAGGGCTTTGCGCACCTCGCGCGGCGGGTCCAGGGCGAGCAACTGATCGGTCAGGCTGGCAACCCCGGACACATTCAATTCAAGCCGGCTCTGACGGCTTTTCTCAGAATCGAGTACGGCCTTTTCCAGGCGCGGAATAAGCGCTGACAGGCCGGCATCGATATCGTCGCGACGCAAAATATCGCGCAGCTCCTGCATGCACTGGTCAACCGACTTGTCACTGCCCTCGGCCGCCAGCGAGCTGCGCACCAACCCGCGCCTTAGCAGGTCGAGGCGCGCATCCCAGCGGCGCTCGAGCTGTTCTTGCTGCTCCAGGCTTTCCAGGTACTTACTTTTCCAGCGCTGGGCATCATCGGTCATAGTCGCAGTCC
>JAWWDH010000132.1:0-8641 GCA_033720015.1 Pseudomonas sp. | reverse complement strand
CCACTGCAACGTTTTTTGCAATCAGTACTGTACCGACGCAATGCCCTGTTGCCGCTGGATAACCTGCCGGCGCACCAGCCGCTGGAGATTATCTACTACCAAGTGCTGCCGGATGCGCCGCTGCGCGCGCAGAGCCTGGAGCGGCGAGTGCCGTCATTGTCACCGATCAGTCACCCGTTTTATGACGTGCAGGCCATCGTCGAGCCAGGCGATGGCCGACGCGCGCACGTCACCTTGTACTGTAATCACCGAGAGTTTTCTGAACTGGAATACGCCGGCGATCTGTTCGCCGCCGTCGCCCAGCACATCCTCGCGCAACGCCGCGATAGCGCGCGCTACCCCTGCTATATCACCGACTTAGACCTGTCAGCGGTACTCGGCGAAGGGCATATGCAGAGCGTGCATTACCTGCGTTACAAGAGCCGCCTTGAGGCGGCGCTGAATCAGGCACTGCAAAAAGCCTGAGCGCACAACTCAGCCGCGGCTGTATTCGCCGGCGGCTTCCGGCTGGTATTCCACCGCCAACAGTGTCAGCTTGAGCACTTTGCCACTGGGCGCGACCCAGTCGATATGTTGGCCGACGGACAGACCAAGCAGAGCCGTGCCGACCGGCGCGAGGATCGAAACACTGCCTTCATTGCGGGCATCCTGCGGATAGACCAGCGTCAGGTGGTAATCCTTGCCACTGCTTTCTTCGCGGCAATGCACGCGCGAATTCATGGTTACTACCCCGGCCGGCACTTCGTCATGCCCCACCACATCGGCACGGTCGAGTTCGGCCTGCAACGCCACGGCATTGGGGCCGAAGTCATCGAGACTGTCGAGCAAATGCTCCAAGCGCTGCAGATCAAGACGGGTGATGATGAGCGAAGATGTGCTGGTCATGGTGCGGGTATGTCCCCTTTACGGATGGTGAAAAAAGCAAAACCCCATCACGAAGACGGGGTTTTGCAAGATTTTGCTGACCGTACCACAGCTACTTAAATAAACAAGACCACCCGGTCAAGGGTTATCGCCACGCTGCTGCCGGCGCGCCTCGGCCGCCGCACAAATCGCGCGCTGGCGCGGCCGGTCGGCTTTACTCCAGTCAAGAATGTCCTGCAGCGTACGCCCACAGCCCAGGCAGATATCCTGATCATCCAGGCAGCACTGGCGGCGGCAGGGCGAGACGATCGGCTCGCCCACCGTCTCAGAGTTCTTCGAACTCAAGGTCGGCACCGGATTGCTCCAGAGTGATGCGCGCGAGCATTTCACCCAGCTGCTCGTCGCTGCTGTCGCACATCCAGCGCTCGCTGGCCTGGTCGTAATCAAAGTGAAAACCACCGGAACGGGCCGCCAGCCAGAGTTGGCGCAACGGCTCCTGGCGACTGAAGATCAGCTGAGTGCCGTTCTCGAATCGCACGGTCAACACTCCGGCCGAGTTTTCCAGATCAAGATCCAGGTCGCTGTCATCAAAAATATCTTCCACCGCCTGCTGGGTGGCATCGACCAGATCGTGAAAGCGGGCTTCGGTCAAACTCATTACGACGTACCTCAAAAAAAGTTCAGCGACTGCAACAGTCTTGGGCTGTGGTGATAAATGCTTGCTCAGCTGACGGCTGATACTCACCGGTGCATTGCCCGGTTCAACGCCGGATCACGCCGGCCATACAGCACCCGTTGCGGGCGTATGTCACCCAGCAACTGGCAAAAGCATAACCCGGCTTCGGGCAAACGCCGCAGCAGGGTACGCGGACTCAGCAGCAAACGCCCGGCGATTTGCTGCAGGCGCGTCATCGAGCACGTTATCGCCCCAGGTAATCGAGCAAACCCTGTAAGCCGGCAACTGAACACCAAGGGCTTAGCGCTGCGAGCTTGCCCATCCAGTCGCCCAATCTGCGCTGCTGGCGCCTGCGCCAAAGTTACAGGCAAGGCCCCGCCAGACGGGAAACCCAGCGCATAGGCAAGGCGTCGGGGCCTCGGTATACTCCAGCGCATTATGCTTTTTATAGGGATTTCATCATGAAGCGGTTGTTTACTGCCCTCTTCACCGTGGTTGCTCTCAGCACCCTGCTCGCTGGCTGCGGCCAGAAAGGTCCGCTGTTCCTGCCAGAAGAAAGCCAGCCCGCGCCGGCCCAGGCCGAATCCGCAGCTGAACCTGCACAGACCGAATAAGGACAGCGCATGAACGCCTTCAACTACCGCGACGGTGCGCTGTTCGCGGAAGGGGTGGCGTTGTCCGCCATCGCCCAACGCTTCGGCACGCCGACTTATGTCTATTCGCGTGCGCACATCGAAGCGCAGTACCGCGCCTATGCCGATGCCTTGCACGGCATGCCGCATTTGGTGTGTTTTGCGGTCAAAGCCAACTCCAATATCGGCGTATTGAATGTCCTGGCGCGCCTCGGTGCCGGCTTCGACATTGTCTCGCGCGGCGAACTGGAACGGGTGCTGGCCGCCGGCGGTGAGCCGAGCAAGATCGTCTTCTCCGGTGTGGGCAAGAGCCGCGACGACATGCGCCGCGCCCTGGAAGTGGGCGTGCATTGCTTTAACGTCGAATCCACTGACGAGCTGGAACGCCTGCAGGTTGTCGCCGCTGAACTGGGCAAGACCGCGGCGATCTCGCTGCGGGTCAACCCGGACGTGGATGCGGGCACCCACCCGTACATTTCCACCGGGCTGAAAGAGAACAAATTCGGCATCGATATCGAGCATGCGCCCGCGGTCTATGCCCGCGCAGCGGCCTTGCCGAACCTGCAGGTGGTCGGCGTTGATTGCCATATCGGCTCGCAGCTGACCACGCTACCGCCGTTCCTCGACGCCCTTGAGCGCTTGCTCGCACTGATCGACAACCTGGCCGACCAAGGCATCCAGATCAAACATCTGGACCTGGGTGGTGGCCTAGGCGTGCAGTATCGCGATGAACAACCGCCACTGGCCGGTGACTATATCGCCGCCGTGCGTGAGCGTATTGCCGGGCGGGACCTGAAGCTGGTGTTCGAGCCGGGCCGCTCGATTGTCGCCAACGCGGGTGTACTGCTGACCCAGGTCGAGTACCTCAAGCACACCGAGCACAAGGACTTCGCCATCGTCGATGCGGCAATGAACGACCTGATCCGTCCGGCGCTGTATCAAGCCTGGATGGACGTGGTGCCGGTGCAACCGCGCGATGCCGCCACCCGCAATTACGACATCGTCGGGCCGATTTGCGAAACCGGCGACTTCCTCGCCAAGGACCGCGACCTGGCCCTGGTTGAAGGCGATTTGCTGGCGGTGCGCTCGGCCGGTGCTTATGGCTTTGTCATGAGTTCCAACTACAACACCCGTGGCCGCGCCGCCGAGGTGATGGTGGATGGCGAACAGGCCTTCGAAGTGCGTCGTCGCGAGACGCTCAGCGAGCTTTTTGCAGGCGAAAGCAGCCTGCCGCCCGCGAGCTAAAAGGACACGCTCATGTTATTGCGCTTTACCAAGATGCACGGCCTCGGCAATGACTTTATGGTCCTCGACCTGGTCAGCCAGCACGCGCACATTCAGCCGAAAAACGCCAAACAATGGGGCGACCGCCACACCGGCGTCGGCTTCGATCAGCTCTTGCTGGTCGAGCCGCCGAGCAACCCGGACGTGGATTTCCGCTACTGCATCTTCAATGCCGACGGTTCTGAAGTAGAACAGTGCGGTAACGGCGCCCGCTGCTTTGCGCGCTTCGTGCTGGACAAGCGCCTGACGGTGAAGAAGCAGATACGCGTGGAAACCAAGGGCGGCATCATCGAGCTGGACGTGCGCAGCGATGGCCAGATCAGCGTCAACATGGGCGCGCCGCGCCTGGTGCCTGCCGATATTCCGTTTCAGGCTGAACAGCAGGCGTTGAGCTATCGCGTGGCGGTGGACGGGCAACAGGTTGAACTGGCGGCCGTGTCCATGGGCAACCCGCATGCCGTGCTGCGGGTCGACAGCGTCGACAGCGCCCCGGTACATAGCCTGGGGCCGAAGCTGGAACACCACCCGCGCTTCCCACAGCGGGTCAATGTCGGCTTCCTGCAAGTGCTCGACCGTCAACGCGCCAAGCTGCGCGTCTGGGAGCGCGGCGCGGGGGAAACTCAGGCCTGCGGCACCGGTGCGCGCGCGGCAGTAGTCGCGGCGATTAGCCAAGGCTGGATGGACTCACCGGTGCAGATCGAATTGCCCGGCGGCAAGCTGAGCATTGAATGGGCAGGCCCGGACCAGCCCGTTATGATGACCGGCCCCGCCGTCCGCGTGTACGAAGGACAGGTTCGCCTATGACCGACAAGCAGGATTTACCCAAGCCATTGGATTCGGAAACAGTTGCCGCCTACCTGCGTCTGCATCCGGAATTCTTTATCGACCACGACGAGTTGATCCCCGAGTTGCGCATTCCGCACCAGCGCGGCGATACCGTGTCGCTGGTTGAGCGCCAGGTAAAACTGCTGCGCGAGCGCAATATCGAAATGCGCCATCGCCTCTCGCAGCTGATGGACGTGGCCCGTGACAACGACCGCCTGTTCGACAAGACCCGCCGCCTGGTGCTTGATCTACTCGACGCCAACAGCCTGGAAGAAGTGGTCAGCTGCGTGGAAGACAGCCTGCGCAGTGAGTTTCAGGTGCCCTTTGTCAGCCTGATCCTGTTCAGTGACGCGCCGCTGCCCGTGGGCCGCTCCGTCAGCAGCGCCGAAGCGCATCAGGCCATCGGCGGCCTGCTGGCCGGCGGCAAGACCATTTGCGGCGTGCTGCGTGAGCATGAACTGAGCTTTCTGTTCGGCAGCAAAAACGCCAAACAGGTCGGTTCGGCGGCAGTGGTCAGCATCACCGATCAAGGCCTGCACGGTGTGCTGGCAATTGGCAGTAGCGATCCACAGCATTACAAAAGCTCGCTGGGCACCCTGTTCCTCGGCTATATCGCCGAAGTCCTGGCGCGCGTTTTACCCGGTTTCGCCACCCCCTTGCGCTCGGTACGTTAAGCAGCGTAACGAGCGCACCGCAGGGAGCTTGCATGCAAGACCTCTTGGACGCCTACCTCGAACACCTGCGCAGTGAGCGCCAGCTGTCCTCGCATACCCTGATCGGCTACCGTCACGACCTGAGCAAGCTACTGGCGCTGTGCACGCTTGAAAAAATTGACCGCTGGAGCGCGCTCGACAGCGCGCACCTGCGGCGTATGGTCGGCCGCCTGCACATGCAAGGCCAGTCCAGCCGCAGCCTGGCGCGCCTGCTATCAGCCACTCGCGGCTTGTACCGTTACCTGATTCGCGAAGGCCACTGCCAGAGTGACCCGGCCAGCGGTTTGATGCCGCCCAAGGGCGAACGCCGCCTGCCGAAAACCCTGGACGCCGACCGCACCGCACAACTGCTTGATGGCGCACTGGAAGACGACTTTATCGCCCGCCGCGACCAGGCCATGCTTGAGCTGTTCTATTCGTCAGGCTTGCGTCTGTCGGAGTTGGTCAGCCTCAACCTCGACGGCCTCGATCTGCCCGCCGGGTTGCTGCGGGTGACCGGCAAGGGCAACAAGACCCGCGAATTGCCCATCGGCCGTATGGCGCGCCAGGCCATGGAACAATGGCTGCCATTGCGCGCCCTGGCGAAGCCTGCCGACGGCGCGGTGTTTATCAGCCAGCAGGGCCGCCGTATCGGCCCGCGCGCGGTGCAGTTGCGGGTGCGCCAGGCCGGCGTGCGCGAACTCGGCCAACACCTGCACCCGCATATGCTGCGCCATAGCTTCGCCAGCCATATGCTCGAGTCGTCGCAGGACTTGCGCGCCGTGCAAGAACTGCTCGGCCACGCCGATATCGCCACCACCCAGGTCTACACCCACCTGGATTTCCAGCACCTGGCCACGGTCTATGACCAGGCTCACCCCAGGGCTAAACGCAAAGGCGGCACAGAATGACTATTCAGCTAATCACCTTCGACCTCGACGACACCCTGTGGGATGTCACCCCGGTGATGCAGGACGCCGAGGCGGCGCTGCGCAACTGGCTGGCCCTGCACGCACCGCGACTCGGCGCGGTGCCGGTGGAGCACCTGTGGTCGATTCGCGCCGGCCTGCTGCAGGCCGAACCGATGCTCAAGCATCGCCTCAGCGAGCTGCGCCGACGCATCCTCCTGCATGCCCTGGCAGGCGCGGGCTATCCGCGCAGCGAAGCGCAGGTGCTGGCCGAGGCCGGCTTTCAGGTATTCCTCGCGGCGCGTCATCAGGTCGAACTGTTCGCCGAAGTGCACCCAACACTCGAGACCCTGGCCAACCGCTTCCAACTCGGGGTGATCACCAACGGCAATGCCGATGTGCGCCGCCTCGGTCTAGCGGACTACTTCCAATTCGCCCTGTGCGCCGAGGATCTAGGCGTCGGCAAACCCGACCCAAAGCCCTTTACCGAAGCGCTGAAACGCGCCGGTATTGCCGCCGAGCACGCGGTGCACATCGGTGACCATCCCAGCGATGACATCGCCGGGGCTCAGGCCGCCGGCCTGCGCGCCATCTGGTTCAACCCCCAGGGCAAAGCCTGGGAGGCCGACAACCTGCCGGATGGGCAAGTCCGCAGCCTGGCCGAATTGCCGTCCTTGCTGCACAGCTGGAGCTGAGCGGCGAGCCTATAGGGCGTCAGGTGTAGGCTTGCTTAGCGGCCATCCCCATCCAGCGCCCGTCACAGACTCAGCTGCCGCGTAACCCAACAGAGTGCCGACAGACACGCGGCAGTGATGGGTTACGCCGCCCACCAGAAATGCTCCATTGCCAAATATCGCCACGGTGGCTAACCCACCCTACGATCCGAGCCGCCACAAAAAAGCCCACAGGCTTTGACCTGTGGGCTTTTTTGGTTTACCGCAGGCGCTTAAATAGGGCGGCTGCCGTATTTGCCTTCCGGCTTTTTCGGCGGATCGGAGACCACATTCGGCTCGACCTCCTGCACCTTGCCGCCACGCGAGAGAAACTCTTCCATGGCGCGGGCCAGGGCATCGCGGTCTTTCTGCTTGGCTTCTATGCTCGGTAATTCGTCTACCGAGACAGCGGCCTTGGCTTTTTTGCTTTTGCTGGCGGGTACGACTTCGTCGTCGCTGTCGCCATCATCACTGCTATCGCCGTCATCGGCGGCAGCCAACTCTTCGCTTTCGTCTTCGTCAGCGCTTTCTAGTTCGTCGTTTTCCAGATCATCGTCGCTCATGTTCCAACCTCATGACTTGCGAAAAGCAGAGTAGTTATAGCCCAGCTGCGTTAGTTTTCTAACGCCGCTGATAAAAAATCCAGGGGGTCTTGCCTTGGCTGAGCGCTGCGCATCGGCGATCTGCACTCAACGGCGCGCATTTTAGGGGCTGTTGCCATTTGATCACAACAAACAGACCTTAACTCTCGCAGAAAAAACAAAGGGCGCCATTAGGCGCCCTTGTTCGAACCAGCGGAAATCAGCGCTTGGTGAATTCCGGATAGGCTTCCATGCCGCACTCGGCAATGTCCACGCCTTCGTATTCCTCTTCCTCAGTCACCCGCAGCCCCATCACCAGCTTGATGATGGACCAGACGATCAGGCTGGCGACGAACACCCAGGCGAAGATAGAACCAATACCCAGCAACTGAGCGCCCAAAGTGGCGTCACTATTGGTCAGACAGACTGCCAACAGGCCCCAGATGCCAACCACACCGTGCACCGAGATGGCACCGACTGGATCGTCGAGCTTGAGCTTGTCCAGGCCTAGAATCGAGAACACCACCAGCACACCGCCCACACCGCCGATCAGGGTGGCCTGCAGGGCAGTCGGGGTCAGCGGTTCGGCGGTGATCGCCACCAGCCCCGCCAGCGCACCGTTAAGGGCCATGGTCAGGTCAGTCTTACCGAACAGGATGCGCGCCACGATCAGCGCCGCAATCAGGCCACCAGCGGCGGACATGTTGGTGTTGACGAACACTTGGGCCACGGCGTTGGCGTCTTCGATGGTGCTCATCTTCAGCTGCGAACCACCGTTGAAGCCGAACCAGCCCATCCACAGGATGAAGGTACCCAGCGCCGCCATTGGCAGGTTGGCACCCGGAATGGCGTTAACCTGACCATTCGGGCCGTACTTGCCTTTCCGCGCGCCGAGCAGCAGCACACCCACCAGAGCAGCCGTCGCACCAGCCATGTGCACCACACCAGAACCGGCGAAGTCGAGGAAGCCGGCTTCGTTGAGGAAGCCCGAACCCCACTTCCAGAAGCCCTGAACCGGGTAGATAAAGCCGGTCATGACCACCGCAAAGGCGAGAAAGGCCCACAGCTTCATACGCTCAGCCACCGCGCCGGACACGATCGACATGCAGGTCGCGGCGAACACCACCTGGAAGAAGAAGTCCGAACGCGCCGAGTAATACGGCGCATCGTCGCCACCGCCGAGAACCGACTCAACGCTGTTCTCATCACCGAGCAAAAAGCCCAGGCTTGGCAGGATGCCGCCTTCCGGGCTGGAGTACATGATGTGGTAGCCGATCACCAGGTACATGATGCTCGCCACGGCGTACAGGGCGATGTTTTTAGTGAGAATCTCGGTGGTGTTCTTAGCGCGTACCAGGCCCGACTCGAGCATGGCGAAACCCGCCGCCATCCACATCACTAGGGCCCCGCAGATCAAAAAATAGAAGGTATCAAAACCGTACTGCAGTGCAGTCAATGCTGTGTTG
>JAWWDH010000131.1:0-8669 GCA_033720015.1 Pseudomonas sp. | reverse complement strand
TTGTAGTGCAGCATAAAGGGGTCTTTACGCTCGCCTTCAAGGGTGTCGAGTAACTGTGCGTCACGCGCGGTACCCAAGGTGGCAACTACCAATGCCTGGGTTTCACCACGGGTGAACAACGCCGAACCGTGGGTCTTGTCCAGAACACCGACTTCGATGTTCAAGCCACGCACAGTGCGGGTGTCACGGCCGTCGATACGTGGCTTACCGTTAACGATGTTCTCGCGCACGGTGCGGTATTCGATTTCACCGAAGATTTCTTTAACTTCGCCGGCCGATGGCTGGCCTTCTTCACCGGAGAACTTGGCAACGACTTCGTTACGCAGCTCACCCAGACGGGCATAACGCTCGTGCTTGATGGTGATGGTGTAAGCCTGCGAGATGGCTTCGCCGAACTCAGCGCGAATGGCGTTAAGCAGCTCGGTGTTCTCAGCTTTTGGCTGCCAGTCCCAAGTAGGCTTGGCGGCTTCAGCAGCCAACTCGGCAATGGCGTCAATCACAACCTGGAATTCGTCGTGGGCGAACAGTACAGCGCCCAGCATCTGGTCTTCGGTCAGCTCTTTGGCTTCCGATTCAACCATCAGCACGGCGTCTTTGGTGCCGGCTACGACCATGTCCAGGCTCGACGCCTTGAGCTGCTCGTAGTTGGGGTTCAGCAGGTAGCCAGTTTCCGGGTGGAAGGCTACGCGCGCGGCGCCGATTGGGCCGTTGAACGGGATGCCGGAAATAGCCAGAGCAGCCGAGGTACCGATCATCGCAGCGATGTCCGGATCGGTCTTCTTGCTGGTCGAGATCACGGTGCAGATTACCTGCACTTCGTTCTGGAAACCTTCTGGGAACAGCGGACGGATCGGACGGTCGATCAGGCGCGAGGTCAGGGTTTCTTTTTCGCTTGGACGTGCTTCACGCTTGAAGAAGCCGCCTGGAATTTTACCGGCTGCGTAGGTTTTTTCTTGGTAGTGCACGGACAGCGGGAAAAAGCCTTTGCTCGGGTCGGCAGTCTTGGCGCCGGTGACAGCAACCAGTACAGCCACGTCGTCATCAACGGTGACCAGCACAGCGCCGGAGGCTTGACGGGCGATACGGCCAGTCTCGAGGGTAACGGTCGACTGACCGAATTGAAACTTCTTGATTACCGGGTTCACGGTGTTTTCCTTCTCTTTATTGCCCTTGGGGAAAGCGGTTCTTGCCTCCGCGTGCTCGTCTTAATGAGGTGCACGCGGGTATTGCAGAATGAGTGGGCGGTGACGGGAATCGGACCCGCTGTCGTCCAAAAACAGCTAAAGCACAAACACAAAAGCTGGAAGCAGGGGTAAACCCCACTTCCAGCTTCGGCAGTCAGCTCCGCATAAGCATTGCTTAGCGACGCAGACCCAGGCGACCGATCAAAGCGGTGTAACGAGCAACTTCCTTACCTTTCAGGTAATCCAGCAGCTTACGACGCTGGTTTACCATACGGATCAGGCCACGACGCGAGTGGTGGTCTTTACCGTTGGCCTTGAAGTGACCCTGCAGCTTGTTGATGTTGGCGGTCAGCAGTGCAACTTGCACTTCCGGGCTACCAGTGTCGCCTTCAGCTTGCTTGTAGTCGGTAACGATTTGAGCTTTTTCTTCAACGCTGAGTGCCATGTGGGCAATCCTCTCAGTTAAGCAACTGCCGAAACAGTCGCAATAGGCCAGGAATTACTTCCCGTGTTTTTAAGTGAGGTATGACCGCGCCTATTAACAGCCACCCTCGATACACGCAGGCCAGAGCCGAAACCCCTTGCCTGCGCTACGGCCATACTGACCGAATCCTGCATCACAGGCCTATGGCCCGTGTTTATAACCAAGGCTAGGCCTTGTTCGCAATCAATCGACGCGGCGCAATGCGCCCGTCTTCGCTCACTTCACCGATACCGATAAAGCGACCATTGTGATCTTGCACCCGCACCATGCCGAACTTCGGCGCGTCCGGTGCGCGTACCGGCTGCCCTTGCAACCAGTAGAACGAACTGTGCTCGGAGAACTGCAGCAGCGGCCAATGCTGCAAGCCACTGTCAGCCGGCAGCAAAAACTGATCGACCGCCTCGTTACCGCCTTCAGCATGCACACGCTCCAGCTCTTCGAGCGTCACGGTGCGGCTCAAGTCGAACGGGCCAGCCTTGGTTCTGCGCAGCTCTGCAACATGTGCACCGCAACCGAGCAAGTGGCCGATGTCTTCGACCAGGGTGCGGATATAGGTGCCTTTGCTGCAATCGACCGCCAGGCGCGCCTGCTCCGCCTCGCAGCCCAATAATTCCAAGCGCGCAATAGTAACAGAACGCGGCTCGCGCTCCACTACTTCACCGGCACGGGCCAGTTTGTATAGCGGTTGACCATCGCGCTTGAGCGCCGAGTACATCGGCGGTATCTGACTGATTTGACCGCGAAACTGCGGTAATACAGCGTCGACATCGGCACGACCAACGGTCACTGGGCGGCGTTCCAGCACTTCACCCTCGGCATCTGCCGTGGTGGTGGTCACACCCAATTGCATCAGCGTCTCGTAGCCTTTATCGGCATCCAGCAGGTACTGGGAAAACTTGGTCGCCTCACCAAAGCACAACGGCAATACGCCGGTGGCCAATGGGTCGAGGCTACCGGTATGCCCAGCCTTCTCGGCATTCAGCAACCAGCGCACCTTTTGCAGCGCAGCATTGGAGCTAAAGCCTTTGGGCTTATCCAGCAGGATGATGCCATCGACGGCACGACGAATACGTTTCACCTGAGCCACGCGCTTACTCCTTGGGCTCAGTTGAATCGTCATCGTGCTGACGGTCTTGGCTGACTGCCCGCTCGATCAGTGCCGACAGCTGCGCACCACGAATCACGCTTTCATCGTAATGGAAACGCAGGTTCGGCACGCTACGCAGCTTCATCGCGCGGCCCAACTGCATACGCAGGAAGCCACTGGCGTCGTTGAGCACCTTGATGCTCTGCGCAACGGGATCAACACCTTCTTCAGGCTCGCCAGCGCCCATCACTGTGACGAACACCTTGGCATGGCTGGAGTCACGACTGACCTCCACCGCCGTGACGGTCACCAGGCCGCCAAGACGCGGGTCTTTGACTTCCAGGCGGATCAACTGCGCCAGCTCGCGCTGTATCTGGTCGCCGATGCGCTGGGCCCGGCTAAATTCTTTGGCCATTTCTTACTACCTTCACTCGTCACACTGCCAAAAAAGCAGCGGACCTAAAAGCGGCAAACGCCCGGCCGCGCAAATGCGGGGCCGGGCGCTGCGTATTGCGACGCGTACTTACAAGCTACGGGCCACTTGGACTTTCTCGAACACTTCGATCTTGTCGCCGACCTTAACGTCGTTGTAACTCTTCACGCCGATGCCGCACTCCATGCCGTTACGCACTTCGGCCGCATCGTCTTTGAAGCGACGCAGGGATTCCAGCTCGCCTTCGAAGATCACCACGTCGTCGCGCAGTACGCGGATCGGACGGTTACGGTGAACCGTACCTTCGATCACCATACAACCGGCGATCGCGCCAAACTTCGGCGAACGGAACACGTCACGCACTTCAGCGACACCCAGAATGTTCTCGCGAACATCGCTGCCGAGCATGCCGGTCAGGGCTTTCTTGACGTCTTCGATGATGTCGTAGATCACGTTGTAGTAACGCATATCCAGACCTTCCTGCTCGACGATCTTCCGTGCACCGGCATCGGCACGCACGTTGAAGCCGAACAGAACAGCGTTGGAGGCCAGCGCCAGGTTGGCATCAGATTCGGTGATACCACCGACGCCGCCACCGACCACACGCACTTGCACTTCATCGTTACCCAGGCCGCCGAGCGAACCCTGCAGCGCTTCAAGCGAGCCACGGACGTCAGATTTGAGGACGATGTTAAGCGTCTTCTTCTCTTCCTGCCCCATGTTCTCGAAGATGTTTTCCAGCTTGCCGGCGTGAGCACGGGCCAGCTTAACTTCGCGGAACTTGCCTTGACGGAACAGCGCGACTTCGCGGGCTTTCTTCTCGTCAGCCAGCACGCTCATGTCATCGCCAGCTTCCGGCGTGCCGTCCAGACCGAGAATCTCGACCGGGATCGACGGGCCAGCTTCTTTAATGGCCTTGCCGTTCTCATCAAGCATGGCGCGGATACGGCCGTAGTTGGAACCGATCAGGACCATGTCGCCTTGGCGCAGGGTACCGTCTTGAACCAGTACGGTGGCAACCGGACCACGACCTTTATCGAGGCGCGATTCAACCACTACACCACGACCCGGAGCCGACGGCGTAGCTTTCAGCTCGAGCACTTCGGCTTGCAGCAGTACAGCCTCGAGCAGGTCATCAACACCAGTACCGGCTTTTGCCGAAACGGAGACGAACGGTGTATCACCGCCCCACTCTTCCGACGTCACGCCGTGAACCGACAATTCGCTACGGATGCGATCGAGATCAGCCCCCGGCTTGTCGATCTTGTTCACTGCAACCACCAGAGGCACACCAGCCGCCTTAGCGTGCTGAACAGCTTCAATGGTCTGCGGCATCACGCCGTCGTCCGCTGCAACGACCAGGATCACGATATCGGTTGCCTTGGCACCACGGGCACGCATTGCGGTAAACGCCGCATGGCCCGGGGTGTCGAGGAAGGTGACCATGCCGCGCTCGGTTTCAACGTGGTAAGCACCGATATGCTGGGTGATACCACCGGCTTCGCCAGCAGCAACCTTGGCGCGACGAATGTAGTCGAGCAGCGAGGTTTTACCGTGGTCAACGTGGCCCATTACGGTCACAACCGGCGCACGGGAGAACGACTCACCCTCAAACTTCAAGGACTCGGCCAGGGAATCTTCCAGGGCGTTATCGCTAACCAGCTTGACCTTGTGGCCCAGCTCTTCGGCGATCAACTGGGCAGTTTCCTGATCCAGTACCTGGTTGATGGTCACCGGAGTGCCCATTTTGAACATGAACTTGATGACTTCAGCCGCCTTAACCGACATCTGATTGGCAAGATCGCCAACAGTGATGGTTTCGCCGATTGCCACGTCACGTACTACAGGGCCGGTTGGGCTCTGGAAGCCGTGCGCATTGCGCTTCTTCAGCTTGCCTTTGCCACGGCCACCGCGACGGAAGCTATCGCTTTCCTCATCGGTGGTACGCGGGGCAACACGCGGAGCAGGCGCTTTTTCCTTGGCTGTCGGACGATGCTGGGTGGTCTTACGCTCACCACCGCGACGGTCTGCATCATCATTACGCGGCTTGTCTGGGCGGCGTGGTTCTTCTTTCTTGCGCTCGTCTGCAGCAGGGGCAGCTGCCACCGGCAGCTCGACCGCTACAGCTGGAGCCGTTGCCACCGCATCACCAGCAGCAGCTGGGCGCTTCGCCTCTTCTGCGGTGCGACGCTTAGCTTCTTCCTCAGCCTTTACACGCGCGGCTTCAGCCACTGCGCGCTGCTCAGCCAGCTCACGCTGCTTTTCAGCTTCGATTTCTTCAGCACTGCGCTTGACGAAGGTTTTCTTCTTGCGCACTTCAACGCTGATGGTCTTGCTATTGCCAGCCCGCAGGGTGCTGGTGGTTTTGCGCTGCAAGGTAATCTTGCGTGGCTCTTCTGTTTTGCTGTCGCCGTGACTGCTCTTGAGGTGGGCCAACAGCGCCTGCTTCTCACTGTCAGTGACCGCTTGCTCAGCGCTCATGTGCGGCAAACCTGCCTCGCGCATTTGCTGCAGCAGGCGTTCAACCGGCGTATTGACCACTTGGGCCAGTTCTTTAACCGTGACTTGCGTCATGTATTTCTCTCCTCAGGCCGCTACTGCTTACTCGAACCAATGGGCTCGGGCGGCCATGATCAACTTGCCGGCTCGCTCAGCGTCGATACCGTCGATGTCGAGCAGGTCATCAATAGACTGCTCGGCCAGGTCTTCGCGGTTAATAACGCCGCGCACTGCCAGTTCATGCGCAAGCGCCTTATCCATCCCCTCTAGCGAGAGCAAGTCTTCGGCTGGGTGGGCATCTGCCAGCTTTTCCTCGTTGGCGATGGCTTTAGTCAGCAAGCGATCTTTGGCACGGGCGCGGAGCTCGCTGACGATATCCTCGTCAAAGCCATCAATGCTGAGCATTTCTTCCATCGGTACGTAGGCAATTTCTTCAAGGCTGGTGAAGCCCTCTTCGACCAACACCTGGGCCAGCTCTTCGTCGACTTCCAGTTCATCGATAAAGCGCTGCAGGATATCGCCTGTTTCCGCTTGCTGCTTGGCCTGGATGTCCGCCTCGGTCATCACGTTCAAGGTCCAGCCAGTCAATTGACTGGCCAAACGCACGTTCTGACCGCCGCGGCCAATGGCCTGAGCAAGGTTGTCTGCGCCGACAGCGATGTCCATAGCATGGGCATCTTCGTCGACAATAATGGCGGCCACTTCTGCCGGCGACATGGCGTTGATTACGAACTGCGCAGGATTGTCATCCCACAGCACGATATCCACACGCTCACCTGCCAACTCACCGGAGACCGCCTGCACACGCGAACCGCGCATGCCGATACAGGCACCTTGCGGGTCGATGCGCTTATCTTTAGAACGCACGGCCAGTTTGGCGCGCGAACCTGGGTCACGGGACGCGCCCATGACTTCGAGCAGCTCTTCGGCAATTTCCGGCACTTCAATGCGGAACAGCTCGATTAGCATTTCCGGCGCGGTACGCGACAGAATCAACTGCGGGCCGCGGTTCTCGGTACGAATTTCCTTGAGCAGGGCACGCAAGCGCACACCGACACGGAAAGTTTCGCGCGAAATAATGTCTTCGCGAGCCAACATGGCCTCTGCGTTGTTACCCAAGTCAACAATTACGCTGTCGCGGGTTACTTTCTTCACGGTGCCAGAGATAATTTCTCCCAGACGCTCGCGATAAGCCTCGACCACCTGAGCACGCTCAGCTTCGCGGACTTTCTGCACAATCACTTGTTTAGCGGTTTGCGCGGCAATACGACCGAACTCGATAGACTCGATCTTCTCCTCCAGCACATCACCCACTTTCGCGTCAGCTTCAACAGCGCGCGGCATATCCGTGGTGACCTGGTGTGCAGGATCATCAAAGTCGGCTTCTTCCACCACGGTCCAGCAGCGGAATGTTTCGTAGAGGCCAGTTTGACGATTAATCGCCACACGCAGCTCAACTTCATCTTCAAAACGCTTCTTGGTAGCCGTGGCCAAAGCCAGCTCCAGCGCTTCAAAAATCACGCTAGCCGGTACGCCCTTTTCGTTGGAAACCGACTCAACAACCAGCAGTACTTCTTTGCTCATCGTACGCCTCGCCTTTCGCAATCCATTGGATCCTGCGCAATCCGCGCAGCTCTCGCGGGATCCGCGTCTCAGTCAAACCTGGGGATAATGTTGGCCTTGTCGATCATATCGATCGGCAACAGGAATTCATGGTCATCCACCTGCACTACCACGTCCTGCTCTTCCACACCGCGCAGAAGGCCCTGGAAGTTGCGTCGGCCTTCAAAGGGCGAGCGCAGCTTGATCTTTACTTGCTCGCCGGCATGACTGGCAAACTGTTCAATGGTGAACAGCGGCCGATCCATGCCTGGCGATGACACCTCAAGGGTGTACTCAGCACTGATGGGGTCCTCAACATCGAGCACACCACTGATCTGCCGACTGACAATTTCGCAGTCTTCGATCAGCACGCCATCAGGCTGCTTATCAATATAAATTCGCAGCAGAGAATGCCGCCCCTGCGAGAGGAACTCGACACCCCAACATTGGTAGCCAAGAGCCTCGACTACCGGGGCCACCAAGGCTTGCAACTCTTCTAGCTTGCTCGACACCCGAACCCCTCGCGCATGCTGTAAAAATAAAAAATGGGCGAATCGCCCATCATCAGACCGCCCTCTAAAGGCCGGCAAAGCTGTCGCCCAGCCAGCAAAAAGCCCCTTAAAAGGGGCTCCTCTGCAACTCAATGCGGGGGACTGGTTTAACCCAGCCATCATCGGATTCAACACCCGAGGAGAGACCTTACTACTCAACCCCACATCAAAGCTGGGGCCGGATTATACGACTTAACCCCTTCCAGGGTCAATCGACGCTCCAGCAACAAAAAGGCCCGCATCGAGCGGGCCTTTCTGAAAATTGGTACCGAGAAGGGGACTCGAACCCCTACAGCCTATGGCCACTACCACCTCAAGGTAGCGTGTCTACCAATTCCACCACCTCGGCAAAATTACTTACTGCGTACAACTTTTTACGGGTTACTGCTGCTCTGGAGCCTGAGGTACGTCTGCCGCATTGGTAGCCGGCTTAGTTGCATCTAGAACAGGTACATCTTCAGCAGCTGGAGTAGCCTGCTGTACTTCCAAGACTGCTGGATCAGGCAAACCAACCTGAGCCATGCCATCAGCTTTGTCTTTAGCAAAGAACGCTAAACCCAAGCTAGTCATGAAAAAAGCGGTGGCAAGTATAGCAGTAACTCGACTCAGAAAGGTAGTACTTCCTTGACTGCCGAATACGGTAGAAGAAGCGCCCGCGCCAAAAGAGGCGCCCGCGTCTGCACCCTTACCCTGCTGCAGCAAAACCAGCACAACAACACCGATGGCACCCAGCAGATGAAGAACAACGATAACTGTTTCCAGCATTTTCTCAGCTTCCTGCGGCGCGACAAATCGCACCGAACTCATCCGCATTCAGAGAGGCTCCACC
>JAWWDH010000130.1:0-8752 GCA_033720015.1 Pseudomonas sp. | reverse complement strand
ATGAGCGTCCGCCTCGGCATTGTCATGGATCCCATCACCCAGATCGCCTTCAAGAAGGACAGCTCGCTGGCCATGTTGCTAGCCGCCCAAGCGCGCGGCTGGTCCCTCTTTTATATGGAACAGAAAGATCTTTACCAAGCCAAGGGCGAAGCACGCGCTCGGCTTTCAGAGCTTAACGTATTCAACGACCCACAACGCTGGTTCGAGCTGGGTAGTGAGCGGGATGTCGCGTTAAGCGAGCTGGATGTGATCCTGATGCGCAAGGATCCACCCTTCGATAACGAGTTCGTCTACTCCACTTACCTGCTGGAACAAGCCGAGCAAGCCGGCACACTGGTGGTCAACCGCCCACAAAGTCTGCGCGACTGTAATGAAAAGTACTTTGCCACCCAGTTCAGCCAATACACACCGCCGACCGTGGTCAGCCGTAGAGCCGACATTCTGCGCGAGTTTGCCAAAGAGCAGCGTGACATCATTCTCAAACCCCTCGATGGTATGGGCGGATCGATGATATTTCGTCATCGCGAGGGCGATCCCAACCTTTCGGTGATCCTCGAGACCCTGACCAACCACGGCCAGCAACAGATTATGGCCCAGGGTTATCTGCCGGCGATCAAGGATGGCGACAAGCGCATTCTGATGATCGACGGCGAACCTGTGCCCTACTGCCTGGCGCGCATTCCAGCCGCCGGCGAGACGCGCGGCAACCTTGCCGCAGGTGGCCGCGGTGAAGCCCGACCATTGAGCGAGCGCGACCGTGAAATCGCCGCCGCTGTCGGCCCAACCCTGCGTGAGAAAGGCCTGCTGTTTGTTGGCCTGGATGTAATCGGCGAGCACCTGACCGAGATCAACGTCACCAGCCCGACCTGCATCCGCGAGATCGACGAAGCCTTTGATACACGCATCGGCGAGCGCCTGATGGACAAAATTGCCGAGAAGCTCAATGCGCGCAGTGCTTCATAGACTTTTCCATGCACCCTCGGCAGACTGCGCAGCAACCTGAGCAGACCCGAAACGCGATGAACGCAGCAGCCCAACCACCTGAACTTTCCAGCGCCGGCGTAAAGCCGGCGGACCGCCTGGGCTTTACCCTGTTCCTCGCCGCCGTGCTACATGCCGCACTGATCCTCGGCCTGGGCTTTACCCTGGCCGAGCCCAGCCAGATCAGCAAAACCCTGGAGATCACCCTCTCTACCTTTAAAACTGAAGAAAAGCCCAAAGAGGCCGATTTTCTCGCCCAAGACAACCAGCAAGGCAGCGGCACCCTGGAACATAAAGCGGCGCCGAAAACCACTGAGCAAGCCCTGTTTCAAGACAGCGAAGTCAAGCGCGTAACGCCACCCGCCGCCCCGCAACAGCCAGCCCTACGCCAGCAAGCCCCCAAAGCGGCGGTCGCCACTCGCGCTCCGCAGCAGCAGAAAACCCCCGTCAAGCGCGAAGAAGCCAAGCCCACCCCGCAAACCCGACCAGCCCCGGTGTTCGACAGCGCGCAACTGTCCGCGGAGATCGCCAGCCTGGAAGCCGAACTGGCCCTGGAAGTGCAGCAATACGCCAAACGGCCGAAAGTTCACCGCATCAGCGCCGCCTCGACCATGCGCGACAAGGGCGCCTGGTACAAAGATGAATGGCGCAAAAAGGTCGAGCGCGTCGGCAACCTCAACTACCCCGATGATGCGCGACGCCAGGGCATCTACGGCAACCTGCGCCTGCTGGTATCGATCAATCGCGATGGCACACTTTACGAAGTACAAGTGCTGGAATCTTCCGGGCAGCGTCTGCTGGATCAAGCCGCGCTGCGCATCGTCCGCCTGGCCGCACCGTTCGCCCCGTTCACCGGGGACCTGGCCGATGTCGACCGCCTGGAAATCATCCGCACCTGGCGCTTCGCGCGCGGCGATCGTCTGTCGAGCAACTGAGCGAATCCACAAAAATCACCTGACGCAAACCGGGGCAAAAGTTTGTCGCTTGAGGCTTGCCGCGCAAAGCTCCAAACTACCCCCATGAAAGACGCCAGCCCCAGCTACCTCAAGCACCACTTCCTGATTGCCATGCCGCACATGGCCGATCCGCGTTTTGCGCAGACCGTTACCTACCTGATCGACCATAACGAACACGGCGCCATGGGGTTGGTGATCAACAAGCCCAATGGCCTCAACCTGGCCGACGTCCTCGAACAGCTACGCCCGGATGACGAACCGCCGGTGCTGTGCCAGAGCCTGCCGATCTTTACGGGCGGCCCGGTGCAGACCGACCGCGGCTTTGTCCTACACCCCAGCGGCCCGCAGTACCAGGCGACGCTGGAGCTGGGCGAGCTAGGCCTGTCGACATCGCAGGACGTGCTGTTCGCCATTGCCGACGGCAGCGGTCCGGAGAAATACCTGATTACCCTCGGCTATGCCGGCTGGGAAGCCGGGCAACTGGAAGCCGAGCTGGTCGATAACGCCTGGCTGACCTGCCCAGCCGACAACAGCATTCTCTTCGATCTGCCCTTCGACCAGCGCCTCAATGCTGCGGCCGCACGCCTGGGCGTCAACCTCAGCCTGCTCACTTCACAAGCGGGACACGCCTGATGACTGAAGCCAAGGCAAAACCGCTGCGCCTGCTGCTGGGCTTTGATTACGGCAGCAAACAGATCGGCGTGGCCGTCGGCCAGATCATCACCGGGCAAGCCCGAGAGCTGTGCATCCTAAAAGCACAGAACGGCGTCCCGGACTGGCAAAAAGTCGAAGCCTTGATCAAGGAATGGCAACCCGACGCCATCGTTGTTGGCCTGCCGCTGAACATGGACGGCACGAAAAGCGAGATGAGCGAGCGCGCAGAGAAGTTCGCCCGCCGCCTCAACGGCCGTTTCAACCTGCCGGTGCACACCCACGACGAACGCCTGACCACCTATGAGGCCAAGGGCCAACGCCTGCAACAGGGACAGACCAGCGGCTACCGCGAACGCCCGGTCGACGCCCTTGCTGCGGCACTGTTACTGCAAGGCTGGCTAGAAGAAAACTGCTCGGGCTAACTGCCCGCCGAATTTGTATCTGGAGTGTTGCCATGAGCTTACCCAACCCGGCCGAACTGCTGCCGCAAATGGCCGCCGCGCTGACCGGCCACCTGAATAAGCGCCGGATCAGCGAGCCACGCTTTATCGGCATCCGCACCGGCGGCGTATGGGTCGCCCAGGCCCTGCTTGCAGCCCTGAACCGCGAAGACCCGCTGGGCATTCTTGACGTGTCCTTCTACCGGGATGACTTCACCCAGAACGGCCTGCACCCACAGGTGCAACCGTCCGAACTACCGTTCGAGATCGAGGGCCAGCACCTGGTGCTGATCGACGACGTGCTGATGAGCGGCCGCACCATCCGCGCCGCGCTTAACGAGCTATTCGACTACGGCCGCCCAGCCAGCGTAACCCTGGTTAGCTTGCTCGACCTGAATGCCCGCGAACTGCCGATTCGCCCCGACGTAGTCGGCGCAACTCTGTCGCTGGCGGTGGATCAACGGGTAAAATTATCCGGCCCGACGCCGCTGACCCTCGAATTCCAGACGCTTGCCAACTGAGACTCGCTCGATGACGACCCTAGCCACCAAGCGCCCGCTGCAGCTCAATGACCAAGGCCAACTGCGCCACTTTCTGTCCATCGACGGCCTGCCGCGTGAACTGCTGACAGAAATTCTCGACACCGCCGACTCCTTCCTTGAAGTCGGCGAGCGGGCGGTCAAGAAAGTCCCGCTGCTGCGCGGCAAGACCGTATGCAACGTGTTCTTCGAGAACTCCACACGCACCCGCACCACCTTCGAGCTGGCCGCTCAACGTCTGTCCGCCGACGTGATCAGCCTCAACGTGTCGACCAGCTCGACCAGCAAGGGCGAAACCCTGTTCGACACCCTGCGCAACCTCGAAGCAATGGCCGCCGACATCTTCGTCGTACGCCACGGCGACTCCGGTGCCGCGCACTTCATCGCCGAACACGTATGCCCGAACCTGGCAATCATCAACGGCGGCGACGGCCGCCACGCACACCCGACCCAGGGCATGCTCGACATGCTGACCATCCGCCGCCACAAGGGCAGTTTCGAGAATCTCTCGGTGGCGATTGTTGGCGACATCCTGCACTCGCGGGTCGCGCGCTCCAACATGCTAGCGCTGAAGACCCTGGGCTGCCCGGACATCCGCGTGATCGCGCCAAAAACCCTGCTGCCGGTCGGTATTGAGCAATATGGCGTCAGCGTTTACAGCGACATGGCCAAGGGCCTCAAGGACGTCGATGTGGTGATCATGCTGCGCCTGCAGCGTGAGCGCATGAGCGGCGGCCTGCTGCCCAGCGAAGGCGAGTTCTACCGCCTGTTCGGCCTGACCGAAGAGCGCCTCAAACTGGCGAAACCCGATGCGCTGGTGATGCACCCCGGGCCGATCAACCGCGGCGTTGAGATCGAGTCAGCGGTAGCCGACGGCCCGCAATCGGTGATCCTTAACCAGGTCACCTACGGCATTGCCATTCGCATGGCCGTGCTGTCCATGACCATGAGCGGGCAAAACGCCCAACGCCTACTCAATCAAGATGCCGAGGAGCAGAACTGATGCGTATCCGTATCCTCGGAGCCCGGGTGATCGACCCCAGCAGCGGCTTCGATCAGGTCGCCGATATCTTTATCGAAAGCGCCAAGATTGTCGCCATTGGCCAGGCTCCCGCCGACTTTGTCGTCGAGCAGAGCATCGACGCCCAGGGCCTGGTCGCCGCACCTGGCCTAGTCGACCTCAACGTCGCCCTGCGCGAACCGGGTTACAGCCGTAAGGGCAGCATTGCCACGGAAACCCTGGCCGCCGCTGCCGGCGGCGTCACCAGCCTGTGCTGCCCACCCTTTACCAAGCCAGTGCTCGACACCCCGGCCGTGGCCGAGCTGATTCTCGACCGCGCCCGCGAGGCCGGGCACACCAAAGTCTTCCCGATCGGCGCGCTGAGCAAAGGCCTCGAAGGCGAGCAGCTGGCCGAACTGGTGGCATTGCGCGACGCCGGCTGCGTGGCCTTCGGCAATGGTCTCGATAGCTTCCGCAATAACCGCACCCTGCGCCGCGCCCTGGAGTACGCGGCCACCTTCGACCTGACGGTGATCTTCCATTCTCAAGATCACGATCTAGCCGAAGGCGGCCTGGCACATGAAGGCGCAATGGCCAGCTTCCTCGGCCTGCCAGGAATACCGGAAAGCGCCGAGACCGTGGCCTTGGCGCGTGACTTGTTGCTGGTCGAGCAAACCGGCGTGCGCGCGCATTTCAGCCAGCTGACCAGCGCCCGCGGCGCCCAGCTGATCGCCGAAGCCCAGAGCCGTGGTCTGTCGGTGACTGCTGACGTGGCCATGTACCAGCTGATCCTCACTGACGAGGCCCTGGAAGGCTTCTCCAGCCTGTACCACGTGCAGCCACCGCTGCGCACGGCAGCTGACCGCGACGGCCTGCGTGCGGCGGTGAAAAGCGGGGTGATTTCGGCCATTGCCAGCCACCATCAGCCGCATGAACGTGACGCCAAACTGGCCCCATTCGGCGCCACGGAAGCGGGTATCAGCAGTGTGCAGTTGCTCCTGCCGTTGGCTATGAGCCTGGTACAAGACGGCTTACTCGACCTGCCTACTTTGCTAGCACGCCTAAGCAACGGCCCGGCAGATGCCTTGGGCCTGCCGCTCGGTCGCCTCAAGGTCGGTGCAGCAGCTGACCTGCTGCTGTTCGACCCGCAAGCGTCGACCCTGGCTGGCGAAAGCTGGTTTTCAAAAGGCAGCAACTGCCCGTTTATTGGCCATTGCCTACCTGGCGCGGTGCGCTACACCCTGGTTGATGGACACATCTGCTACCAGGCCTGAGAACCTGTTTACGGCCACTGCCCGTCAGCCCTGCGGCGTTAAACACCGACTCCAGGGACAAACAGAAACAAAAAACCCGCCAATTGGCGGGCTTTTTTGTACCGATCGCTCAGGCGCGCTGTGCGTTCTTCAGCGAAACTTGGGTGTTCAGCGTCCAGAAGTCATACAGCACGCCAAGCAAGAACAAGCCGCCAGTACACAGGTAAATAATCCCGGTGATCCACTTACCCTGATACATGCGGTGCACACCGAAAATACCGAGGAAGGTCAGCAGAATCCAAGCCACGTTGTAATCGGTATCGCCTGCGGTAAAACGCAGGTCAGCCTCACGATCCATAGCCGGAATCAGAAACAGATCGACGATCCAGCCGATAAACAACAGCCCAAAGGTGAAGAACCAGATGGTTCCTGTGACCGGCTTGCCGTAATAGAAGCGGTGCGCACCGAGAAAACCAAAGATCCACAGCAGGTAACCTATGACCTTGCTATGGGTATCGTGCCTTGCATCCATATAGCTCTCCTTGTTTATCCTGTGCGCTTAAGACCGGCCATGCGCCTCAAGGTTTCGCTGCAATAAAAAACCCGCTGACGCGGGCTTTTTACCACACCCGTCAGCGAAAACGCCGACCCGGCTCCTCATCACTGACTTCCAGCGAGAGGCCCTGGGCCATGCTGCTCAGGTGGTCACCATCGGTTTCCGAACCGAGCTTGATCATCAGGCGCAGGTCATTGGCTGAATCCGCGTAAAGCAGCGCATCTTCGTAGGTAATCTCGCCCTGGCTGTAGAGGTTGTACAGCGCCTGATCGAAGGTTTGCATACCCTGCTCGGTGGAGCGCTTCATCAGTGCCTTGAGTTCGTGCACGTCCCCTTTGCGGATCAAGTCCGCCGCCAACGGGGTGTTGATCAACACTTCGATCACCGCGCGGCGCCCCTTACCATCCGGAGTTGGAATCAGTTGCTGGGCAACGATGGCCTTGAGGTTCAGCGACAAGTCCATCCACACCTGATTCTGCCGATCCGCCGGGAAGAAGTTGATGATTCGGTCCAGCGCCTGGTTGGCGTTGTTGGCGTGCAAGGTGGCCAGGCACAGGTGGCCGGTTTCGGCGAAGGCCACGGCATGGTCCATGGTTTCTCGGGTGCGCACCTCACCGATCAGAATCACATCCGGAGCCTGACGCAGGGTGTTTTTCAGCGCAACCTCAAACGACTCGGTGTCGATACCCACTTCACGCTGCGTAACGATGCAGCTCTGATGCTGGTGGATGTATTCGATCGGGTCCTCGATGGAGATGATATGACCGCTGCTGTTCTTGTTGCGGTAGCCAATCATCGCCGCCAGTGAAGTCGACTTACCGGTACCGGTGGCACCCACAAAGAGCACCAGCCCGCGCTTGGTCAGCGCCAACTTTTTGAGAATTTCCGGCAGTTTCAGCTCATCCAGCGTCGGAATATTGGTCTCGATACGACGCAACACCATGCCGGCCAGGTTGCGTTGGTAGAAGGCGCTGACCCGGAAGCGCCCAATACCACGGGCGCTAATGGCAAAGTTACACTCGTGATTCTCAGTAAAGTCGCGGCGCTGCTGCTCGTTCATCACCGCATGCACGGTTTCACGGGTTTGCTCTGGCGACATGGGCGTCTTGGTAATCGGCATGATTTTGCCGTTAACCTTCATCGACGGCGGCACGCCTGCGGTAATAAACAGGTCGGACCCACCCTTCTCGACCATCAGACGCAGCAGTTTTTCGAATTCCATTAGTGTTCGCCCATGTGCATCACGCGGTTATGCAAAGCCAGCGGCAGGCGCGCGTGCTACCGCCGGGCTAAACCCGACAGGCAATTGCCGGCCGGGCACTGTCTATTTAGAAGTTTTCCGGGGTCTTGGCCTTCTCGCGGGCCGCTTCACGGCTGACGATACCCTTTGAAACCAGGGTTTTCAGGCAAGAATCCAGGGTCTGCATACCCAGCGAACCGCCGGTCTGAATCGCCGAATACATCTGCGCTACCTTGTCTTCACGGATCAGGTTACGAATGGCCGGGGTACCGATCATGATTTCGTGAGCGGCTACGCGGCCACCGCCGATCTTCTTCAGCAGGGTCTGCGAGATAACCGACTGCAGTGACTCGGAGAGCATGGAGCGAACCATGGACTTCTCTTCGGCAGGGAATACGTCCACCACGCGGTCGATGGTCTTGGCCGCCGAGGTGGTGTGCAGGGTGCCAAATACCAGGTGCCCCGTTTCAGCAGCCGTCAGGGCCAGGCGGATGGTTTCTAGGTCACGCATCTCACCGACCAGAATGATGTCCGGGTCTTCGCGCAGCGCCGAGCGCAGGGCTTCGGAGAAGCCGAGGGTGTCGCGGTGCACTTCACGCTGGTTGATCAGGCATTTTTTCGATTCATGAACGAATTCGATCGGGTCTTCGACGGTCAGAATGTGGTGATATTTATTGCTGTTGATGTAGTCGAGCATCGCCGCCAGCGTGGTCGACTTACCGGAACCGGTCGGCCCTGTCACAAGCACCAAGCCGCGCGGCACATCGGAAATCTTGCGGAAGATCTCGCCCATACCGAGGTCTTCCATGCTCAGCACTTTCGACGGAATGGTCCGGAATACCGCGCCAGGGCCGCGATTCTGGTTGAAGGCGTTAACCCGGAAACGCGCCACACCCGGCACTTCAAAGGAGAAGTCAGTTTCGAGGAACTCCTCGAAATCTTTGCGCTGTTTGTCGTTCATGATGTCGTAGATCAGCGCGTGTACTTGTTTATGGTCCAGTGCAGGCAAATTGATCCGGCGAACATCACCATCGACCCGAATCATCGGGGGCAGGCCAGCGGAGAGGTGCAGGTCCGATGCACCTTGCTTGGCGCTGAAGGCCAGCAATTCAGTGATATCCATGGGACTCCCT
>JAWWDH010000129.1:0-8782 GCA_033720015.1 Pseudomonas sp. | reverse complement strand
GGGCGAACATGTCATCGGTAAACCCGCCACGCTGGTGAGGAACCGAAAACTCTCCTGAAGACACAAATAAAAACCGCTCGTTATGAGCGGTTTTTATTTGCTTGCAGAAACCACTTTACCCTTTGATGGTCTCAAACTAACGGAAATAGCTTTAGCTTTTTATTTATGGCGCATATCTATTAACTTCAGGCTAGCTCATCGAAACACTCGGCGATAATAGCCATGCCTTTGTCCAGCAATTCATCTTCTGCCGTCAGTGGGACCAGTACGCGCAGGACGTTGCCATAGGTTCCGCATGACAGCAGGATCAACCCTTTGTCGCGAGCTTTGGCGACCACTTGGCCGACCAGCGCAGCAGCCGGTTTGTGTGGATCGCCTCCTTCAAACAGCTCAACGGCAATCATTGCACCCAGAGCGCGTACTTCGCCGATAACCTTGTGTTTGGCCTGGATGGCTTTGAGCCCGCTGACCAAGCGCTCGCCGACGACGTTGCAGCGCTCCAGCAGGTTCTCTTGTTCAAACACTTCCATCACGGCCAACGCGGCCACGCACGAAATCGGGTTGCCGGCATATGTACCACCGAGGCCACCTGGGGCAATCGCATCCATGTACTGCGCTTTGCCGCATACACCGGCGATTGGGAAGCCGCCGGCGATGGATTTGGCGAAGGTGGTCAGATCGGCGACGACGCCCATTTGTTCCATCGCGAAGAAGGTGCCAGTGCGGCCGGCCCCCGTTTGCACTTCGTCGGCGATTAGCAGAATTCCGTGCTGGTCACAGAGGGCGCGAAGGCGCTGCATAAAGTCTTTTGGCGCGACGTAGAAGCCACCTTCACCCTGCACTGGCTCGATAATGATTGCGGCAATATCCTTGGGCTCGGCGTCGTTTTTGAAGATGCGCTCGATGCTGGCAATCGCGTCATCCGTACTCACGCCGTGCAGCGCGCATGGGTACTGGGCGCGGAAGATACCGCCGGGCATCAAACCCATACCCGCAGAGTAAGGCACAACCTTACCGGTCAGGCCCAGGGTCATCATGGTGCGACCATGGTAGGCGCCGGTGAAGGCGATCACACCAGTACGACCGGTGGCGGCGCGGGCGATTTTCACCGCGTTCTCCACTGCCTCGGAGCCGGTGGTGACCAGCAGGGTCTTCTTGGCGAAATCGCCGGGCACCTTGGCGTTGATCTTTTCGCACAGTTCAACATAGGGCTCATACGCCAGTACCTGGAAACAGGTATGAGTAAGCTTGCCCAGCTGGGCCTGCACGGCCGCGATTACTTTGGGGTGCAGGTGGCCGGTGTTAAGGACGGCGATGCCGCCGGCGAAATCGATAAATTCGCGCCCCTCTACGTCGATCACCGTAACGTTTTTGGCCGTGTCAGCAAAAATCGGGTGAATCTGGCCGACACCACGCGGTACAGCAGCGTCGCGGCGTTTCATCAACGATTCATTGGTGTTTTTCATGCTGTTCCTCATGGGCGTCTATCGACGGTTTGTGCATGTTATTAGCGGTCGTTACTGCGCAATACGTGGGCTTAAATGCCCAGACACAGGTATTTAATTTCCAGGTATTCATCCAGGCCGTACTTAGAGCCTTCACGGCCCAGTCCGGAGGCCTTCATGCCGCCAAACGGTGCCACCTCGGTTGAGATAACCCCGGTATTGATGCCAACAATGCCGTACTCCAGCGCTTCCGCTATGCGGAACACACGGCTTAGGTCGCGCGAGTAGAAGTAACCTGCCAGACCAAACTCGGTGTCGTTGGCCATGGCAATCACGTCGGCTTCCTGCTGAAAGCGAAACAGGGGGGCCAGGGGGCCGAAGGTTTCTTCCTTGGCCACAGCGGCGGTGTTGGGTACATCAACTAGGATGGTCGGCTGAAAAAACGTCCCGCCCAAGGCGTGCGGTTTGCCGCCCGCGAGCAGCCGGGCGCCTTTGCTGAGGGCATCTTCAAGGTGGCGTTGGACCTTGGCCACCGCGTTGCTGTCGATCAGCGGGCCGGTGGTCACGCCATCTTCGCAGCCATTGCCGACTTTGAGGGTGGCAACAGCAGCATTGAACTTCTGCGCAAAGGCCTCGTAAACGCCGTCCTGCACGTAAATGCGGTTAGCGCAGACGCAGGTCTGACCGTTGTTGCGGTATTTGGAGATCATCGCGCCTTCGACGGCAGCGTCTAGATCAGCGTCATCAAACACGATAAAAGGCGCGTTGCCACCCAGCTCTAGGGAGAGCTTCTTCAAGGTCGGTGCACATTGCTGCATCAGTTTGATGCCCACAGCGGTTGAGCCGGTGAACGAGAGCTTGCGTACCACCGGGCTTTCGCACAGCTCGGCACCGACTACTCGGGAGACCTCTACATCTGCGGTAATCACACTAAGCAAACCGGGCGGTAAGCCTGCGCGCTCAGCCAGAACAACCAGCGCTAATGCGGAAAAAGGCGTCTGCGGCGCAGGTTTAAGCACCATGGCGCACCCAGCCGCTAAGGCGGGTCCTGCCTTGCGGGTGATCATCGCGCTGGGGAAGTTCCAGGGCGTAATAGCCGCCGTAACGCCCACGGGTTCCTTCTGCACCAATATGCGTTTATCCGCCGCATGGGCCGGTATCACATCGCCATAAGCACGCTTGGCTTCCTCGGCAAACCACTCGATAAACGAAGCCGCGTAGGCAATTTCGCCTCGGGCCTCGGTCAGAGGCTTGCCTTGCTCTGCAGTCATGATGCGCGCCAAGTCTTCTTGGTTTTCCATCACCAGTTGGTACCAGCGGCGTAAACAGTTAGCGCGCTCTTTGGCCGTAAGGGCACGCCAGGCAGGCTGCGCCGCTTGGGCGGCGGCAATGGCGCGGCGGGTTTCGCTGCGCCCCATATTCGGTACGCTGCCCACCAGTTCAGCGGTGGCCGGATTGAAAATTGAGGTGCGCGCATTGTTATCGGCTTCGCACCACTGGCCATTCACATAGGCGTGCTGGCGCAGCAGGCTTGGGTCTTGTAGTTCGAGTGGCATGGCTGGGCTCTATGTTTAGGTCATTCAGGCTGTTGGGTGCGGAGTTTTTCGCTGCGCCCGCGCAGCCATTCCAAGGTCAGCAGTAACAGGATGGAAAACCCGATCAGCATGGTTGCGGCGGCCGCGATAGTCGGGCTGAGGTTCTCGCGGATACCACTGAACATCTGCCGAGGTAGGGTGACTTGCTGTGGGCCGGCGAGAAACAGCGTCACCACGACTTCATCAAACGAGGTGGCGAAGGCAAACAGCGCGCCGGAGATAACGCCAGGGGCGATCAGCGGCAAGGTCACTCGGCGAAAGGCAGTGAACGGCGAAGCACCTAGGCTAGACGCTGCGCGAACGAGGTTGTAGTTGAAGCCCTGCAGCGTCGCCGACACGGTGATGATCACGAACGGCACACCAAGTACCGCATGCACGAGAATCAGTGAGATGTAGCTGTTACCCATACCTAACGGCGCGAGGAACAGGTAACTGGCCACACCGACAATCACCACGGGCACCACCATCGGCGAAATCACCAGGCTCATTACTAGGGCCTTACCGCGGAACTCCCCCCGGGTTAAACCGATGGCCGCGAGCGTGCCCAGCACCATGGCGATGAAGGTCGCCGCTGGAGCAATAATCAGGCTGTTTTTCAGAGCGCGCATCCAGCTGGCCGACTCGAAGAAGTCTTGGTACCACTGCAGGGAAAATCCTTGCAGGGGGTAGGTCAGAAAACTGCCTGAGTTAAACGACAACGGAATGATGACCAGCACCGGCAAAATCAGGAACAGCAGTACCAGGGCGCACAGGGTGCGCAAGCTGTAGTGCCAGATCCGTTCAATAGGCGACATATAGGGGCTTAGCATCTCGACTTTCTCCTTAGCTCATACGCAGGCGGCTAGCGCCCACCAGCCAGCTGTAAACCACATAGAGCACCAAGGTCGCGAGTAACAGCAGACCGCCAAGCGCTGTGGCCATACCCCAGTTGATGCTGACGTTGGTGTAGAACGCAACGAAGTAGCTGACCATTTGATCGCTCGGGCTGCCGAGCAGAGCCGGGGTGATGTAGTAGCCAATGGACAGGATGAACACCAACAGACAGCCGGCGCTGACACCCGCCACCGTTTGCGGGAAGTACACGCGCCAGAAGCTGGTAAATGGATGGCAGCCGAGGGAAATAGCGGCGCGCATATAGGTCGGCGAAATACCTTTCATCACGCTGTAAATCGGCAAAATCATAAAGGGCAACATGATGTGCACCATGGAGATGTAAACCCCGGCGCGGTTGAACACCAGTTGCAGGGGTTCATCAATAATACCGAGGCTGATCAGGGCGCCATTAATCAAACCGGAGGACTGCAACAGCACGATCCAGGCGGCAACACGCACCAAGATTGAGGTCCAGAACGGCAGCAGCACCAAAATCATCAGCAGGTTGCTTTGCCGCGTAGGCAGGGTTGCCAGCAAGTAAGCCAGTGGGTAGGCCAACACTAAACAGATGGCGGTAATCACCAAACCCATCCAGAACGTGCGGACGAAAATATCGAGGTAAATCGCTTGGTCGGGGGACGCTGCGGCCAACTCGCCTAAGTCATCAATACGATGATCAACCGCAGCCAATAAATAATAGGGACTGATGCTGCTGGTATTACGGCGGATGACCTGCCAATACGCGGGGTCACCCCAACGCTCGTCGAGGCCTTCGAGAGCATCTTTATAAGAAGCCGGCTCGGTCTTGAACGGTAAGGCCCTGGCGCTTTTCATCATCAAGCTGCGGTAGCCCGCCTGCTCCATGTTCATGCGCTTTGATAGGTCACCAATGGTGCGGTTCTTGCGCGCCTCAGCAAGGTCAAGGCTAAGTGCCTTGTAGACGGGCTCACCAGGCAGCGCGCGACCGTCCCAATCGGCAATCGCTGCCACGGTCAGCGGCAGCGTGTCGACCACCTCTGGGTTGTTCACGCTTTTGTAGAGCAGTGCGGCAATCGGAACCAGGAAAATCAGCACCAGAAATATCAGAAGCGGCGCTATTAGTGCCTGGGCTTTAAGGCGATTAAACCGCTCGGCACGAGCCAGGCGCTGCTTCAGCGTGGTGCCGGCGTTCTCGTTGAGAGGCGCTGCAATTGCCATAACGAACTCCGCAAATCAGGGAAGGCCCCCCTCTGGATGAAGGGGGGCTAAGCAGTGGTTAACGGGCCGCCCAGGAGTTAAAGCGCTGTTCCAGTTGCTCGCCGTAATCAGCCCAGAACGTCACATCAATCGCGACCTGGTTGACAATGTTGTCGGGGGCGGTAGGCATGTCACTCAGCAGCTCCGGCGCGAGCAGGTTGATGGCTTCTTTGTTGGCCGGGCCGTAAGCGATGTTTTCTGAGAAGGCTTTTTGCTGTTCTGGCTGCACAGTGAAGGCGATGAACTTCTGAGCTGCTTCAAGGCTTTTCGCGCCTTTAGGAATGGCCCAGCTGTCGAAGTCATAAATTCCGCCGTTCCACACCACTTTCAGGTTGCTCTCATTTTTCACTGCGGCAATTCGCCCGTTATAGGCTGAGCTCATCACAACGTCGCCAGAGGCCAGAAACTGCGGAGGCTGGGCTCCGGCTTCCCACCACTGAATGCTCGGTTTGATTTGATCAAGCTTTGCGAAAGCACGGTCCTGGCCTTCTTTAGTGGCCAGCACGCCGTACACATCCTTGGGAGCTACACCATCAGCCATGAGGGCGAACTCAAGGGTGTATTTAGCGCCTTTGCGCAAACCGCGCTTGCCCGGGAATTTTTCGGTGTCCCAGAAATCCGACCAGCCCGTTGGCGCTGTCGTGAGTTTGTCGGCGTTGTAAGCCAGTACGGTCGACCAGACGAAGAAGCCAACGCCGCAAGGCTGAATCGCGCCGGTAATAAACGTATCTGCATGGCCAAACTGGGCCGAGTCGATTTCCTCGAACATGCCCTCTTCGCAGCCGCGCGCGAGTTCCGGTGATTCAACTTCAACCAGATTCCAGGTCACACTGTTGGTATCAACCATGGCTTTAACCTTGGCCATTTCACCGTTGTAGTCGCCGGCAATGATTTTATTAGCGGTGGCTTTTTCCCATGGCTGGTAGAAAGCCTTGATTTGCGCTTCTTTGTTAGCGCCACCGAAGGCAATCACCGTGAGGTCGTCGGCCATTGCCGGCGCGGCGAATGCGACAGCCAATGTCAGTGCTGTAAGCGAGAGAGTTTTGGTCATTGTTGTTTTCTCCACTGCAGGATTGATGAAGCGAGGTGAACTCAGTTTGTTTCGATCAGCGGGTCTAGGGCGCGCACATGCTCGACCTCCCAGCCTAGGGGGACGACATCGCCTACAGCCAATGCCGGGTCCAGTTCGGCAATGGGTTGTTTGACGAAAAAGTCGCTCATGCCACAGACCTCTAAACGAACCCGCACGTGGTCGCCGAGGTAAATAAATTCGGATACGCGACCCGAGAAACGGTTCTGGCAGGACTCACTCGAACCATTTAGGCGAACGCGCTCTGGGCGCACCGACAGCGTCACCGGCTCCCCGGGTTGGCCCACATTGACAGCCAACGCTTCAATTTTTTCTCCACGTGCCAGCTCGACCATGCAGCGGTCGCCGGTTTGGCTGAGCAAGCGGCCATTGATCCGGTTGTTTTCGCCAATGAAGTTGGCAACGAAGGTGTTGCTCGGCTCTTCATACAGCGTGCGCGGGTCGGCGATCTGTTGAATTTCACCTTGATGGAATACGGCGACGCGATCAGACATGGTCAAGGCTTCGCCCTGATCATGAGTCACGTAAACCACGGTGACCCCCAAGCGCTTGTGCAGGTGTTTGATTTCCATCTGCATGTGTTCGCGCAGTTGCTTATCGAGAGCGCCGAGCGGCTCATCCATCAGTACCAACTGCGGCTCAAACACCAGCGCACGGGCCAAGGCCACGCGTTGCTGTTGACCGCCTGAAAGCTGGCCGGGATAACGATTGCGGAAGCTGTCGAGTTGCACCATCGACAAGGCTTTCTTCACCCGCTCGGTGCTGTCGGTGCGTGACATACCGCGTACTGAAAGGGGAAAGGCCAGGTTCTCGGCCACGGTCATGTGCGGGAACAGGGCGTAGTTCTGGAACACCATGCCGATGTCGCGTTTGTGCGGAGGGAGCTTGGTTAGCGAGCGGCCACCCAGTAGGATATCGCCGGCGGTGGGCGTTTCGAAACCGGCCAGCATCATCAGGCTGGTGGTCTTGCCTGAACCAGAGGGACCGAGCAAGGTGAGGAACTCGCCCTTGCGTATATCTAGATTGAGATCTTTAACGATCAGGTTTTCGCCGTCGTAGCTTTTCTGAATACCACGAAAACTTACCAGTACGTCATTTTCCTGAGACCCAGTCATCGCCATACCCTTGTTATTATCTGCACGCTGTTAGGTACAGAGAGTAGGCATGGTTGGCGATGGGCAGAATCGGGCAGGATGACAAGTGACTATCAGGCTGTAGGACAATCTGCTGTAGGGATTGCCCTACAATCTGCGCGCTTGTCGGTTTGAGGCCTGCCTACATCAGTTTGTTATCAATGGCATAGCGCACCATGTCGGCCACCGAATTCATGCCGAGCTTTTGCATCAGGCGAGCTTTATGGGTGCTCACTGTTTTATTACTGACGGCCAAGTGTTGGGCGATTTCATTCACCCCCTCCCCCCGAACCAGTCGCTCAAATACCGAGAACTCCCGTTCAGATAATTGCGCATGCAGCGGCCGTGAATCAGTGAGGCCGACCTCGAACACCATACGGTCGGCCAACGCCGGGTCGATATAACGACCACCCGCCGCCACTTTGCGAATTGCGGTAATGAGAAGCGCCGGTTCGCTGTCTTTAGTGGCGTAGCCGGCCGCTCCGACCTTAAGCGCGCGCGCCGCCATCTGCGCCTCGTCATGCATGGACAGCACTAGAATCGCAGGCGCATCCGCCAAGGCGCGTATCCTCGGGATCGCTTCAAGACCATTGACCCCCGGCATTGAAATATCCAGCAGTACGACATCACATGGCGTGCGCCGCAGGCACTCAAGCAACTGTTCACCGTTACTTGCCTCACCCACGACTTGCAGATCAGGGGACATGCCGAGCAGGTTTTTTATGCCTTCGCGAACAATCGTGTGGTCTTCTGCGACCATGACTCGTATCACGTTAACGTCTCCTCCAGTGCCACTCGTGCACACAGGGTTGTACCTTCGCCGCATTGGCTGTCAATGCTCAGGGTGCCGCCCAGCATCAAAATGCGTTCGCGCATACCGACTAAGCCAAATGACCTTACAGGGTTGGTGTCGACAGTTGTGAACCCCTTACCATCGTCACTGATGCACAGGCACAACTCGCCATCCTGCAAGCTCAATGTAACGTGCACGCTATGCGCTTGCGCATGGCGCATCACGTTGGTCAGTGCTTCTTGAAGAATGCGGAACAAGCCCGTGGCTTTCGCGTCACTTAGTTTGGGTAGGCTTTCGGGGACATCGACCATACAGGTGATGTGGCTGCGCGCCTCAAAGCGCCGTACTTGCCACTCGATGGCCGACGCGATGCCGGCATCAAGAATCGGCGGGCGCAGCGCCGTTGCCACGTCGCGTACCAGCTGGAATAACTGGGCGATCAGGCGTTTTATATTTTGCAGGTGTGCATCCAGTGCGGGCACCTGACCTGCGCAGGCTAACTAGCACAAGGCTGTTTCGAAAATGAGCCCCGTGAGCCTTTGACCCAGCTCATCATCTAAATCTCGGGCAATTCGTGATTATAACTCTAAACGCACCATAGCCAAGTGTTTGGACAG